>CAIXSC010000754.1 GCA_903921945.1 uncultured Planctomycetaceae bacterium | reverse complement strand
CGGGGTGGCAACCCCAACCGCCAGCCCGTCCAGCACGAAGTGCGTTCGAAAAAGTCCGCTCCGGAGCGGCCGATCACGAAGGGCATGATCGAAGGCGTCGAACCGATGCGAACCTTCGGCGACCTACTTCAGTTCTATCAACAGAAAAAAGAAGATCCGGACGACAACGATCCCAAGTCAAAAAGCTGACCGCGCCTCGGCTGTCACCGACTTGTAACTCGGCGACTCGGCGACTCGGCCGCCAACCCAGTCGCCGCTCAACTGTCCGTAGCTCGTAGCTCTCGGCACTCGTGGCTCTGGGAGTTCGTAGCTCTCGGAGGTCGTAGCTCTCGGCGCTCGTAGCTCTCGGCTCTCGTGGTTCGACTGTCGCTGCCGTCCAGCGTCGCCGGCCGAAATTCGCGGCTCGGCGAAGCGTTGCTCTTGCCGCTGTTGCGAACTGGCCGCGAGTTCTTCGCCAAATACTTCGATGAGCGCGGCTGGTTGTTGTGCGTCGAACGCTGGGGTGGCGATGACGGTCCCGACGACGCCATCGAAAACTGCCTCGATTGGCCGGTCCTCCATGCGCTAAGCGGTGACCACGACATCCTGGCCCTCGATAAGCGGGCTTGGGAAGGTCATTTGCGGCAATACACACTGGCGAGGACGACCGCCGTTCCGTTCGCTCGGGATGGAATGTACTACAAAGAGTTTCCCGTGATGATGGATTGGTTGCACAACGCCGAGGGATTGGTGGTGATCAATCTGCAGGGATTATCCGACCCGCTCGACGCGGCCTTCGCCCAATGCGCCCGCCGCTTCGCCGGCTTTGATCTGAACGAGGATCTTGGCGCGACCGTATGGTCGCCAACGGAAATATCATTCCGACTCGCATTGGACTGGATGTCCAACCTGGCGGACCGGCCAGATGAACTGGCGGCGGACCGCGTCTCGGTCACGCTCGTCAACGTAGACCAACTGGAATCGCGTCGCGTGATCGTGCAAGTGGGTGGCTACGCCGAGCATCGGTTTGTAGCGGTGTTGACCTTCACGATGAAACGCTATAGCCAGTCGCCCACGCTGGCTTGGCCATGGTAGCTGGCTGGGGTGCCATACCCAGCCGCTACAATCGGCACGCCCAAGAAGGCGCCTTCATTACTTCTTCATAATTCGCAGCCGATGGTGCCTCCGATACCTTATTTGCGGCTTCTTCCCACTTTCCGCCTTCTGCCGAAAGTGCGGGAATTGCCCACTGTTTCAGCGGGTCGGTTTTTGCGTCACTTCGTGCGACTCGGCTAACCCGCGTTGCCGTAGATCCTAGAAGGCAAACATGCCATCGATACTTGATTGGTTGACCCACTCACGGATCCGAACGCCATTCCGGTGTCGAATCGCGTTGGCGTTGTTGGCGGGAACGGCAGTGGCGGTGCCCGGCATCCCACTACCTGCCCAATCGCTGGAGCGGTTACCGGAAGTGGCAACCGTGGACAGTCAAGTGCGGCGTGCCGCGGCACTGGACGACGACTCGGAACGGGACTTTGCGAACGGACAGCGGATCGAACCTGGGGCACCACCGGATCAGGCGACGCTCGACGAATTGCTTGGTCGCTTGCGGGCGACTGAGGAGCGGCTAGCAGCCATGGAATCGTTGCGACCGGGCGGAAGACCGGGCGTTGGACCAGGGTACGAAGGGGAGTCGCCGGCCGATAGCGGCGGCGCCTCGGAGTTCATCCACGCCAGTCGTTTGGACTCGATGGAAAACCTGGACTCGCTGGAAGACCCGCCGAAGCCCAAAAAGTGGTTCGAGAAATACACGATCCGCGGCTATGCGCAGTTCCGGTTCAATAGCATTATCGACGAGGCGG
>CAIXSC010000753.1 GCA_903921945.1 uncultured Planctomycetaceae bacterium | reverse complement strand
TTGGCAGCGTTGCCTTGGCTCAGCCGAGCGACCGCCGCCGAAACCAAGCCGAAGTTCAGCGGCCAGCCGTTCACGCTTGGGGTCGCCTCCGGCGATCCGGATGCGACGAGCGTCGTGTTGTGGACCCGTTTGGCCCCGCAGCCACTCGAACCGCTGGGCGGCTTGGATCCTTTGCCCGTCCGGGTTCGTTGGGAATTGGCCGAGGACGAGGCGATGACGCGGATCGTCGGATCGGGCGAGGTCGCCGCGACCCCGGCACTTGGCTTTTCCGTGCATGTTGTCGCGCAGGGGCTCAAGCCCGATCGCTGGTACTGGTATCGCTTTCATGCGGGCGACGCGACGAGCCCGGTGGGAAAGACGCGAACTTTCCCCGCCGCCGATGCGCTTCCCGAGCGTCTTCGCTTCGGGGTGACGTCTTGCCAGAACTACGAGCAAGGGCTGTTCACCGCCTATGAGCAGATGATGCGCGACGAGCTGGATTTGGTGGTCCATTTGGGCGACTACATCTACGAGTACGCCGCTGGCCGCAACGGCAAGGTGCGCATGCATCACGGTCCCGAGATCGTGTCGCTGGATGATTATCGGGCGCGTCATGCCCAGTACCGATCCGATCCGTTTTTGCACGGCATGCATGCGCAGTGCCCGTGGATCGTCACGTGGGACGACCATGAGTTCGACAATAACTGCGCGGGGGCCATTTCCGAGGAACCGAATGTCGATCCGCTCGATTTTCTGGAACGCCGCGTCAACGCGTACCAAGCGTATTATGAAATGATGCCACTGCGGCCCCGCAGTTTGCCGCGGGGCGCTGACATGCGGCTTTACCGCCGGTTGCCCTTTGGCGCCTTGGCCGATTTCCTGGTGCTCGACACGCGCCAGTACCGGTCCGACCAGCCGAATGGCGACCGCCGCAAGCCGCTGAACGAGGCGGCGTTGGCCCGCACGCAAACGATGCTTGGGGCCGCCCAAAAGCAATGGCTCTATCAACGGTTGATCGCGTCCACCGCGACTTGGAACGTGCTGGCCCAACAGGTCATGATGGGAATGGTCGGGCACGCCAAGCCGGGCGAGGAGCCGCAATACTCGATGGATCAATGGCCCGGCTACGCGGCCGAGCGGATGGAACTGGCTCGTTTTCTTGCCGAACGCCGCGTGTCGAACCCGGTCGTGCTGACCGGCGACATCCATTCGAACTGGGCGAACGAACTTCGGGTCGACGACCGCCGGGTGGAAGACCCGCGGGTGGCAGTCGAGTTCGTGGCGACATCACTGACCAGCGGCGGCAATGGCCTGGAAAAGCCGTTGGGACTCGACGCGCTCATGGCGGCCAACCCGTGCGTCAAGTTCCACAATACGGAGCGTGGCTACATCCGTTGCGAGGTGAAACCCAAGCGATGGCAAGCCGACTACATGCACATCGACGACGTCTTGAAGCCGGGCGGCAAAACATCCGTGCGTCGCTCGTTCGTGGTCGAAGCCGACAGTCCAGCGATTCACGACGCGTAGACGCGGCGGATTGTCCGCCCGGCGGATTCCCCGGGCGGTTGGAACTTTCCACCAGAACATTCCGTCCTTGGTCCCTAATTACGCTGGCCAAACGCCCGGGATAGCTTTCCAACTTTGAGCGACGCCGGTGAGCCGCTCCTGGCGACCATTGTGTTCGAAATACAGTTCGTCGGGATTCATGCCAAGCGCGGTAAGAATGGTGGCGTGCAGGTTTTTCACGGGTTGGATCCGGTCGATGGCCCGCAGACCGATCTCGTCGGTGGCGCCGATCGCATGGCCTCCTTGCACGCCGGCGCCGGCCAGCCAGACGGTGAATCCGTACGGGTTGTGATTGCGGCCATTGCCGCCTTGCACCATCGGTGTGCGGCCAAACTCGCCTGCCCACACGACAAGCGTCGTATCCAACAAGCCGCGTTGTTTCAGATCTTGCAGCAGCGCGGCGATCGGCTGGTCGGTTTGCGCCGCGTTGCGGTTGTGATAATCCGTATTGTTGTCGTGCCCGTCCCAGCCGAGCTTGTCCACGGCGTTATAGAGCTGCACGAACCGCACCCCTTTTTCCACCAAGCGGCGGGCCAACAAACACATGCGGCCATATTGCGCCTTGGCACTGTTGCCGTCATCCACGCCGTAAGCGGTCCGCGTGGCGGCCGTCTCCCGTGATAGCTCGCCGACATCCAACGCCTCGGCCTGCATTCGATAGGCCAACTCGTACGAGGCGATCCGGCCGTCCAAGTCGAGCACCCCGGGACGCGCGGCGGCATGCCGGCGGTTCAACGCCTGTGTAAAGTCCAGGGTCGAACGCTGAGTCCCCGCCACTTCGGCCGGCGGCTGAAGATTCAACACGGCCGGCCCCTCGTGACGGAACTGCGTGCCCTGGTGAGCCGCCGGTAAAAAGGCGTTGCTCCAGTTCGCCGAACCGCCGAGACCCGCGACTTTGTATAAGAGCACATACCCAGGCAGGTTCTCGTTCCCCGTGCCCAAACCATACGTTACCCACGATCCAAGGCTTGGTTTGCCTCCGAGTATGGCCCCGGTGTTCATCAAGTAGGTCGCCGGCGCATGGTTCGAACTTTCGCTGACCATCGAGCGAATCTGGCAAATCTGGTCGATGTGCCGCGCGGTGTGCGGCAGCAGTTCCGACACCCATTGGCCGCTCTGGCCATGCCGGGCCCACTTCCAAGGACCGGCCATCAGCTGGTCCTTGCAATGATTGAACACCCCGCCGACCTTGTCCGGCTGCTGCTTGAGCGATGCGGGCACCGGTTTGCCGTTGAGCTTCAACAGTTCGGGCTTGTAATCGAGCAGGTCGAATGTCGAAGGACCGCCGTATTGAAAGAGGAAAATGACCTGTTTCGCGCGTGGCGCGAAATGCGGTAGCCGTTCGGCCAGCGGCCGCAGCGGATCACCGCTGCCGCCCGGCTTTCCGGTGTTCGCGACAAGCTTGCTGGCGGACGGACTACCCGCGGACGGACTGCCCGCGGCCATACCGCCAGAGGTCCGCTCGGCGGCGGCGGTTTGGCTTTTGGCAAGAAGCGCGCTGAGCGCCAATCCGGCGAAACCGCCACCGGTGCGCAGCAGAAAATCGCGACGGTCGGCGCGAATGCCCGTCAAACGGCTTTCCAATCCGCCCCGCCCAGCGCCGTCCGACATTCCCTCAACCATCCATTCGGGCATGGCAAACCTCAATCCAGATAGAGGAATTCGTTGGTGTTCAGGACGGCGCGGCAAAGATCGACCAGCGCCCGCCGCAAAGCGGACTCGACCGGTCCCTCGGCTGCGTACTGATCGCGGTGGCGGCGAGTCAATTCCGCCGCCAACTGAAGCTCGTCCGGGACCGCCGGGCGGCTCAAGGTTTCTTGGAAGAGACGATCGACCCAAGCGCGAAAGACCGCGTCGTCCTCGGGTCGCGGATCGGCGCCGCCGCGCGAAAGCCGCGCAGCAAGCCCCTTCGCGTAACGCAGGCCATCGTCGCTATTGAGAAGCATGAGCGCCTGCGGGGCAACGACGGTGGTATCGCGTCGGCCGCAAGAAGCGGCCGTGTCCGGCAGGTCAAAGGCTTGCAGGAACGGGATTGGCAGGCAACGTTTTCGCACCAAGAACACGCTGCGAACGTCGGTTTGGTCGAGCGGATCGGCGTACCAGCCTTGCATCCGGCCACCGTCCCCGCCCTTCTCC
>CAIXSC010000752.1 GCA_903921945.1 uncultured Planctomycetaceae bacterium | reverse complement strand
GCCCAACGGTTGACCTCCATGAAATGGGCCGGGGTGAAGACCGGACGATTGACGAACTTCAACGCGACAAAATTGAAAGATGGCATCCAACGCTTCGTGGTCTGAAACCTTCGTGCTCTTCGTGTGCTTCGTGGTACACCGACCGTCGCGATCCACTTGTCTGCTATGGGACCCTGTGGCGACCGTGACAAACAAGGCTGTGCGTCCGAGCGGGCGAACGAACCCGCTTGGAAATCGAACGCCCCCGGCACCCGCCCGGTGACCTTCGTCGTTCGCTCGCAGGGAGATGATCTCGCACGGAGTCACAGAGGCACGGAGAGGCTCGCGAACTCGACGTTGTTCGTCTCCTTTCGAGCAGGAACGGCGGAGGTTGGATCATGGATTTCGGGCCTCTTCGATCGTCGAAGAGGCAGGACGGCGTCACGCGCCGTGGCCCCTTCAAGTGACGAACTTCTCTCCGTGGCTCTGTGGCTCTGTGAGAGCCAAAAAGCGTCCCTGACGCTCGCTTCGCGAACTTGGTCGACCGAGGGATTGTGGTCCTCTGCCACCCGAGCGACGATGAATCGCACGGCTTCGCGATCAAAGAAGAAAGAGAAACAAAGTGCTTGGTTCCCTTACTCTTCCCACTCGCCCCAAACGGGCCGTTACGAATTGGCTCAGTGAGACGCTTTGCGGCTGCGTTCGTTCGTTTTGCCCTGCGCTGACTTGCCCTCCGCCAGACCGAGGCGTCGCGACGCGGTCCGACGGCATCGAAGGGAACGCCTCGCTAGCTCGCAGACAGAAGCTCAAATCTCGAATTCGCCATAAACCGCGTTTCCGGCGTGAGTTACGCGATGTTGTCTTATGCGAACCCGAAGAGTTCGGGTTAGGGACTGATTGGCACGCACAGCAGTTCGCCGCCGTCGCCGCCGCGAACGTTGGTGCGCACGACTAGCCGGCCGCTGGCGAGCGCCGGTAGAGCTCGGGTGATCGCGCGCTGGTCGGCTGGCACGCGCGCGGAGCCGAGCTTTTCGAAACGAAGCGGCGAGGCGGTGGCGAGCGTCGCGACTCCATCGGTGCCGACGATCAGCAGCTTGTCTTCGGCCCGAATCACATTCGCCACGCCAAAATCCTCGACTTCCCACACGACAGCGCCCGTCTTCGCGGAAACGCAACGGAGGGCGGCTCGTCCCACGTCTTCGCGGCCATGGGTGCCGTAAAGATAGCCCTGGAAGTGAACCGGTGTGCTGTACTGGCTCGAAAGACTCTCGTCGTTGGCCCAGACGTCGGCGGGCGCGTCGAGTGGAACGGCCGCGTCCCAGCGTTTCATCACGGCCCCAATCCCGTAGCTCGCGGTGACAAACACGCGGCCATCGAAAGCCAGCGGCGTGGCGGCGTTCACCGTTGGCCCTCGTTTGCCGAACGGGAATCGGAACAGTGTCTTGCCGGTGGCCGGTTCGAGCGCCAAGCACGAGTAGCGCGTGACAAACAACGCGACCGGGCGGCCCTCGCGTTGTGTCAGCGTGGCGGCGGCGTAGCTGGCGTCTTCTTGGCCGGCCGTCCAGACTGTCTTGCCGGTCGTCAATGAAAAGGCGGCGACTCCCGCGTTGTTGCGTCCGCCAACATTCACCAGCACGAGACCGTCGACGACGAGCGGTGTGCTGCCGGCTCCAAAATACCCTTCGTCGCCGTTCAATTCTTCGAGCACCGGGCGGGACCAGCGCACTCGGCCGTCGGTCAGTCCGACACAGTGGAGGCCGCCTGCGGGGCCATAGGCGATCACCGCGTCCCCCGCGATCACGGGCACGCAACGGGGGCCCTGATCGGGATCGATGCCGCTCCGGTAGGCCGTGGCAAAGCCTGCCTCCCACAGTTTTTCGCCCGTCTTGAGGCGGTACGCGGTGACATTTTCCCGCTCGCCTTGGCGGTGAAAGACCACGACTCGATCGCCAGCGACGGCGGGGCCGGCGTAACCTTCCCCGATCGCCGCTCGCCACGCGGCCGCCAGTCCGCCGACGGGAAAGGCGTTGGGAAGCTTCTCGCCCGCGGCGGCGCCATCCCGGTTCGGTCCGAGGATTTGCGGCCAGTCGCCGGCGTGTGCCGAGCGGCATTGAGCCACCGAGGCGGCCGTGAGCACCGCCAACAGGCACAGCGCGGTGAGCGACCGCGAAATGGGCTTGCGTGTTGAACTGGGAAGAGGCGAGCGCGACGCGTTGGCGATCGGCGAGCGTAACCGCGGCGAACGGTGGTCGGCGTGGACTGCGGGGCGGGCGGGGGTTGGGGCGGATCGCGGAGTTTTCATGGAGGGCAAGTAGCGATGGAAAGGAGGTTTGGGAGCTCGTTTGGCGGCGGCGTGGCTTTCGCGCCCGATTGGAGTAGAATGCGACGCGAGCGTCAAGTTGCGCCGCGCGGCTCCGAGAGTGACGAATGGTCCGGTCGAAGTTTCGTCGACGATATCGGTGGTGGCCCAAAAAACGCGGGTCGCGGCGAACCGGTTCCCGGCTACTTGGGAGCCTGGGAGAGGCGTTGTTTTTCGGCCTCCTGTTTTTCTTAGGCGCGATCGCCCTCGGAGCGTTGCTCGCGGCGCAGATCTCGGGCTCCACGTCCGCCATGATGCGGCTCGGCTACGGCTTCGGCTTCTGGGTTCTGGTGCTGGTCTCCAGTTCGTTCTTGATTCTGGGTGGCGGCGGCTTCGTGTTCGCGGCTTTGCGGGTGGGAACATCCCGCGAGCGTCGCTCGGCGTTGGCGATCCAAGCGGTGAATTTGGATCTGATTTCCGAGGCGATCGTCCAGCCCCGCGACTACCCCTTCTTGCCGAGCGACCATGATTTGGTGAATAGCCCGGGGATCAAGTTGTCCTATCGGTTGCCGACGCATGAATCGCCCGGGTGGCGACTGGCAGCCGCCGCGGCCTTTTGTTTGCTGTGGACCGGGATCGCGGCGGCGTTGTTGGTGATCGCCATCAATAAAGCGCTCGATGGCAAAATCGATGCGGTGTTGACCAGCATCGTCGTGCCGTTTTGGGGCGTGGCCGGTTGGTCGATTTGGTTCCTCGTGCGCCAGATGACGTCGTTGACGCTGTTGGGACCGACGATCGTCGAGATTGCCCGCCATCGCCTTCAGCCGGGCCAAGCCTGCGAAGTGTATCTGTCGCAGAGCGGCCATATCGAGCTTCGCCGGTTCGCCTTGCGGTTGGTGTGCGAGGAGGAGGCGACCTACCAGCAAGGCACGGACATTCGGGTCGAACGACATCGCGTCGTCGACATTCCGTTGCGCGAGGAGGCTCGAGTGGCGTTGGAGCCGGGCCAGCCATTCGAGTTCAAGACGAACTGCTCCATCCCCGTCACCGCGATGCACTCGTTCCAGTCCTCACACAACCGCGTCCTGTGGTCGTTGCGTGTCCAGGCGTGTCCCGAAGGAGGCAAGCCGTTCGAACGATCCTTCCCGATCATCGTCTTTCCCTCCGGCCCCTCGCCGGAGTTGGCTGCGACGAACACGAGTGTCGCGCGTCCGCGGGCGGTGGTGTCATGACGCCGCTTATACGGGTTTCGTTTGTCGAGCCGCGATCGCTTTACTGGCCGGGTGAACTGCTCGCGTGTCGCTACCAGATCGACTCCGTCGATAGGAACGAACTCCAAGCGGTCGAAGCGTCGGTCATGTGGCAAACCGAGGGCAAAGGGGAAGAGGATATGGCCGTCCACGCCTTTCAACGCCGGGTGCCCGCCGACACGCCGGATGGCGACCTGGGCCGGTCCTCGCAAATCGAAACCGTGCTGCCGAACAGCCCGCTGAGCTACAGCGGTGTGATTCTCAAGATTCGGTGGCGAGTGAGAATACGCGTGTTTTACAGTAAAGGTCGGGAATTACTCGCCGACCTGCCGTTTCAGCTCGGCGATGTCCCCGATCCGCCCGCTCCCGAGTCATCCGCTGTCTCCGCCTGATGCCCGAGCGTGTTTGCGACCCGACGTGTCCGAGTCGACGGCGCCTTGTCAACTCTTTCCGATGAAGAAACACAAAAAACCCGTGTCCGTACCAACCGCTTTCGCGATGGCAGGACACGGGCTTGATAAGCGACTCGTTGTGGGTTGTCGCTCAAGATCGGGAGATCTGACGTAAACTCCGCTCAGCAGAGGTTACGGTGATTCAGTTACTTCGGCAGGATGACCGAGTCGATGACATGGATGACGCCGTTCGCGCACTCGATGTCGGTCTTCACGACGTTGGCAGCGTCCACCTTCACGCCGCCGTCCTTCACGGTGATCTTGACCGAACCACCCTGAACCGTCTTGGCTTCCTTCAGCTTCACGACGTCAGCCGCCTTCACGGCACCGGGGACCACGTGATAGGTGAGGATAGCGGTCAGCTTTGCCTTGTCCTTGAGCAGAGCTTCGACCGTGCCGGCGGGCAATTTCGCGAAGGCTTCATCGGTCGGAGCGAACACCGTGAACGGGCCAGGCGACTTGAGCGTGTCGACGAGACCGGCAGCCTTCACGGCCGCGACCAGGGTCTTGAAGCTACCAGCGCCCACGGCCGTATCGACGATATCAGCCTTCTTGGCCTCCGGGGCCGCATGGGCGATGGTCATGGTCTTCTGCGACGGGCAGCCGCCTTGGACCGAGCAGGTCGTGGCGCGTCCACGCCGACCGGCTTCCGCCGTGCTGACAAGGGCCGCTACCGCCACCACCGCCGCCACACTCAACACCAACTTACGCATCGTTTCGCTCCTTGACTTGAGTCAGATGAGAAATCTGTTTCCGCGAGGACTATAGGAGCGCGGCAAGCGGCGGCGGAAAAAAACTTTTTCGACACCGAGGCCGGACGCGAACCGACGTCCCGCAGGCGAGCTTTGCGGGACGCCGCTGCCCGACTGGCGCGACAGCTTGCATGGTAAAGCGTGACGATCAGTGAGCCGCTTCCTGGCGGCTGCCTCGCACACGAGTCGACTCGGGATGCGCTGAAAGCGGGATATGGGACTCCAGACCGATAATCCGCAGTTCCAAGCCGTTCGCGGAAAACTCGGTCTGAAGTCCATGCAAGTTCTCCATGACCGAATGGTCGACCAGCTGCGACTCGCTAAAGTCGATGACGATGTTCTTGTTTTCGAGGATGCCATACGAGCGGATTTGCCGCCGCATGAGGAGCCAGTTGCTGAACACGGCCGATTTGCTTGCCTTGATCAGATAGGTCTTTTCGTCAAGGTGTTCGACCGAAAGAAACGGTCGGAAGATCGATAGCAACGGCATCCCATTGATGTAGTGAATGACCAGCTTCACGCCGATTCCGATGAACATGCCGACGAGCAAATCAGTGGCCAGAACGCCGACAATGGTCGAAACGAAGACGAT
The DNA here is from genome assembly GCA_903921945.1 of uncultured Planctomycetaceae bacterium. GTDB lineage: Bacteria > Planctomycetota > Planctomycetia > Pirellulales > Pirellulaceae > CAIXSC01. Next base: position 3,716 of record CAIXSC010000752.1, on the reverse strand, counting down.
CAATTGTTCGCGGCCGATGTGCAGCACATGCATAAATTCCCGCAAGTGGGCCAGCCGCGAGCCGGTGAAGATCAGCATCGCCGCCAAGGCGGCGAGCGGAATGCGGTTGAGCAGCGCCGGGACGAGCGCGATGGACGCCAGCAGAAACAAAGAGTGAAACAGGTTGGCGTATTTGCTTTGCGCACCGCTGTCGATGTTCGCGCGGCTGCGGACGATTTCCGAAATCATCGGAATGCCACCGAAGAACGCCACCACCAAATTCGCGACGCCCACCGCCGTGAGATCGGCGTTGAGATTCGTTTTGCGCTTTTGCGGGTCGAGTATGTCCACCGCCTTCGTGCTCAAGAGCGATTCCAGGCTGCCGATCACGGCGAACAGCAGAATCCACTTCCAAGCGACGGGCGACCGGAGCGCGGCGAAGTTCGGAAAGAATTTCATTCCCGCGAGGTCCAAGACACGGCTGCCAAGCTCGGCGGGAATATTCAACGGAACATTCACCAAATGCGACTTGGTGGACAACGCGTACTCGGAACCAAACAGCGAGTATTGATAGTCCGGCGCGCCCGGGGCGGGCATGCGTAAAACAAAGATGGAGAGCGGCACCGCCACCAGCAAGACGAGTAATTGCGTCGGCACCTTCTTGGCAAGTTTCGGGTACAGCGCCGGCACCCCGAACATGATGGCCAAACCCGTCAGGCCGATCACGGCAACCAGTGGATTCAAATGGGGTATCAACTTCGGCATTTTGAGCAGCAACGCCAACGGCTCGAGGGAGTGATTGTGCGCGTCGCGCAGCAACGATGACGGGATCCCCAAAGCCACCGGCAGTTGCTTGGCCATAATGATGACGCCAATCGACGCCAGTAATCCGTGAACCGCTGACGAGGGAAAAAAGTCGCTGAGAATTCCTCCCTTCAACAGTCCAAAGACGATTTGGATCGCACCGGCGACCACGCAGACCGCCAGCATCATCCGGTACGCTTCGAACTTCGGATTTTCGACTCCGGACGCCACCGCCATATCGTGGAACTGCATCACGCAACCCATGACGATGACGATCAGGCCGGCCGCCGGCCCTTTGATGGTCAATTGCGAGTTGCTCAACCATGTCGCGATCAGGCCGCCGGCGATCGCGGTGTAAACACCCGCGATCGGGGGACATTCGCTAGCGTTGGCGATGCCGAGACAGAGCGGCAACGCCACAAGAAAGACCATGAAGCCCGCTTTGAGATTGGCCAAAAATGGCCGAGCGGGTAGGTCGCGATTGTCGCTGGATAGTTCCGTCATCAGAGGCTGCTCTCGCGGAGCGCTGCCTCGGGTTCAGAGATCGTGTGCCGAAATGGCACAGCGATAACGATCGGCGATCCGCTCCTACTGAGAGTCTGCCTGCGACTCGAAACTATCGCAAGGTAAGCGACAGCAGTGGCAGAAATGTAATGAGCGCCCGCAGCTACTTCTGGCTCATCGAATCGGCCTTCGAACCGCTACGGGCGGCGAGTTCAGCACCGCGCCGTTGACCTTCGGCCGTGATTCGCAGGGCGAGTTCGATTTCGGTGTAGGAGAAATAATTCTCCGTGGAGCCGTTGAGGTGACGAACGCGGATCTTGTGGGCCAGTTCCGGCCAGCTCAATCCGTTCGCCACGTGCCAGATGGCCGCTTGGGCCGCGTTTTGAGGCACTTCACGGCGTCCGACCATCTTGCACAGTTCAATCACGGACGGATCTTTGATGCGATCCTCGAGCGGCACGATGGTGTAGGCCATCCGGTTGTTGGGCTCTTTCTTGCCGTGTTCCAGGCAGACGGTCGTGACGGGAATCTTGCCAACCTTTTCCGGTCCGACGTTGAAGAATCCGCCGCCCATGCCGCCCATGCCGCCGCCCATGCCGCCCATACCGCCGCCCATGCCACCCATACCGCCCATACCACCCATGCCGCCGCCCATCATTTGGCCGCCACCCATGCCGCCCATACCGCCGCCCATTCCGCCCATGCCACCCATACCGCCCATGCCACCCATGCCACCCATACCGAACTGAGCGTTGACAGGCACGCCGGCGAACGCTTCCGGCAAGCGGATCTTCAGCGGTTTGTTGGTCTTATTGGTCACCAAGACGTTTCCGCCCCGTGAATCTTTGGGGATGAGGCGGACTTCGACGTCACCAGCCTTCATCGCGGCGAAGAGCTCGACTTCCACCGGCGCTTCCGCCACCTTGTCGGCTTTGTCGCCCGAGCGACTCGCAAGACTTGGCGCGGCGGCGAAGGCGGGAACGGTGCCGGCACAAGCCAGCCAGCAGGCGACGGTAGCGATGAGCGGGAAGAGGGAGATTTTCATCGGAATTCCTCCAGGCGAAGTCAACAAACGCGGGTAGTTGGAAGGCGATGGCCGGGACGTTACGTCGGCGAGTGCGCGTACAGCATCGTAAACATAGTCGCAAGCTGCGATAAAGCCAAGAAATTTCACGTTTTCGCGCTAGATGGCCTCGACGCGGCTTCTTCATTCCACAAGGCGAACTCGAACCATGCTTTTATCGTCGCGAGCGAAGCACGAGTCGCCGGCGAAAGCCGGATGAGCCCAGGTTTCGCCGACGATTTTGCGGCGCCCCAGTTCGGTATAGCCCTCCGGGGTGAGACGGCCGCGAATCAGTTCGCCGCTGGCATTGAGCGCGAGGATCTGGTCGGTGTCGCCGAGCCACACGAGGCTCGCCTGCGGATTGCGGTCGCGCGGGGTGAGTTGGTTTTTGTCGGTCCAGAGCATTTTGCCGGTCGCCAGTTCAAAGCAGACGATGCCGTGCTGCTTGTCGAGCAGATAGACATGGCGATCGCGATAGAGGGGTGGGGCCATCAGTCCCCGCAAGTAGCGGCAGGAGCAACGGGGCGATCCATCGTGAACAGACGCTCGCCAACCACCGCGATGCCCGAGTACCCCGGCGCGATTTCAGCCGACCAGACCGTATCCAACCGCGCGCGGGTCCAATCCTCAGCAAGCGGTGGATTTCGCCAACTGCTGTCGCCTCGTCTACCGCGCCACTGCGGCCAATCTTCGCCCCTCTTGGCAACCTGCTCGGACGGCTCACCTTGCCTCGGCAACTCGCCCGCCGCGGCCGACCGGGCAGTCTCCCACGCCTCGCCCCGCCCCCTGCCTCCCGATCCGCCAGCCCCCCAGTCGCCCCGCCGGCTCTCCCAACCGCCGGCCAGCCATACGGCCAACGAAACGGCCATGGCCAACATGGCCAATGCTCGCGCAGGCGTATTCCAAGCGAGACAGTCTGACGGTTTTTTCGCTTTCATTTTCGCTCGAACCTCTTATCGTGCCATGCTTTATTTCAAGGATGAAGTCGTTGCGTTTCCGCTGAATCGAACAACCGAGGATTCGGGGGAATCCGAGGCGATCTCGGATTCGGGGCGGCGAGTTTTTCCGCCGAGTTTTCCCGCCGTCACCCACTATTCTCGTCGCCTTCTACAGACTTGGGCAATACTCGCAATGAACCCTAGCCCCTCGCTAGCCCCTAGCCCCTCGCCCCTACCCGTCGATGGCCCACTCGCCGGGACCTCTCTCTCATTACCATCGTCGTCCCCGTGAAGCAGCGGGGCGAGTTCGGTGAAGCCCTGGCGGAACGGTTTTAGTCTACTTTCACCCTTCCAGTCGCTCGCCGCTTCTCGCTTCCACGCAATCCCGTTCGAAATGCCATAAACCTCTGCCAATGAATATGTTGCGT
>CAIXSC010000751.1 GCA_903921945.1 uncultured Planctomycetaceae bacterium | reverse complement strand
GGCTTCTCAGTCGCCGGCTTCTCGGCTGCCGGCTTTTCGGTCACTGGCCTTTCGGCTGCCGGTTTTTCGGTCGCTGGCTTGTCATCCATCGGTTTCTCTGCCGGTTTTTCCGCAGGCTTTTGGCTGGGCGGACCGAAGACTTCGCGAGGCAGGCCGCTGCGTTCGAGATGCCGTTCGTACATTCGCCGCAGTTTGAAGTCGGCGGGCAGTTTCAGATCGAGTTGACCGAGGACTTGGTTGTAGAGCGCGATGTCTTTACCGAGTTCCGTGAAGGAGATGTCGTCTTCGATGGCTGGGAAACGCTCCATGAGCATGGCCCAGTTGTCGAACGATTTCTCGAACGACTTCTTCGCGCTTTCGGGGTCGGCGGCGTCCATGAACTGTTTGGCTTCGAACAGGAATCGACGCGCGTCGACCGCCTCGGTTGTCTGCTCCAGTTCGCACCGCATCCCCCAGTACTCGAAGTTCACCTGTTGCCGATAGGCGCGGGTGTGGGCGAGTTGGATTTCTTCCAGTTGGTACAGGCGTTCCGCGATGTCGCGGGCTCGGGCGCGGTTGGCGTCGCTCGACTTGGCCGCGATTTCGAGCGGCGAGATGAACATTTTCTGGAGCGTTTCGAAAACCGCCATTTGCTGGGCGGGAGTGCGTTCGGCTTCGGGCGTGTCGATCGCCTTGCGTTGCTCGTCGGTTAGCAGCGACCGCTTTTGCTGTCGCAGCGCTTCACGGGCTCCGGGCACCGCTTCGTCCAGTTTGGCATTGAGTTCGGTTTGGTTTTTGAGCAGTCCATCGAGATCGTTAAGTCGCAGGGTGTGGCCGGTCGAATGCGGGATGGTCAGGTCGCCGTACAGCCGCCAATCCACGCCGGCTTTTTCCCAGGCGATACGAGCCTTTTCGTCGAGCACGCCTTCTTCTTCGATGGCGGTCGCGTAGCTGATCCGCGCCATGGGACCATCGGCATAGAACAACAGCGGGCTCATCCCGCGGAGCGTCCGGCCCTGCTTCACCCCTTCCTCGGCTTTGACGAACCATTGGCGGCCCACCAGCCAGTTGTCGGGGCGGCCATCCGGCCCTTGGGCGTCCGGTTGTTCGACGGTTACGCCGCCGTTCTGGTTCAGGGCGAGGTGGAAATCGTTGTCGGTGCGGAACAGCCGTCGGAACTGGCGTTGCTCGTCCGACTTTCCAATTTTGTGCCCCATGTACCAGCCCACGTAGCGGTCGAGCTTGGGTTCATTCCGGTTGTACTGGGTACCGCGAACCAGGAAGTCGATCCCCTTTGTCACCCACAGATACCGATGCCGGTAGTCGTCGAACTCGACGGAGACGTTGTACGACAGGTTGTGCGCTTGGAACTCCCATACCTGGACGATATTCGGGTCGAGCTTGGTGAGTTGATTGAGCGTGACGGCGAGGCTGTCCCAATCTTCCTTTTTCTTGTACGTGTTTTGGCGCTCCATCAGCGCGATCCAGGCGACGGGCCGCAACCCGAGCGTCACGAGTTTCATCGTTTCGCTGGCCGGATCGATGTCGCCCAGTGTTGCCTGGGCGAGATTGTGGCGGCGACGCATCTGGGCCAGCACGCCGCCCTGTTCTTTGGGCGTCGCGGGTTGTCCCAGATAGAACAGCGGAAACGCCAACAGGGCAATGATTGCTCCGTAGACGATCTTGCGCTGGAAGGAACGGTTCCGGTTCATGCCGCCAGCTCCCGCGTCTTGAGGAAGAAGTACCCGATAAGCGCCGCCGATGCGGAGAAGGCCAGAGCGGTCACGGTTTGGATCAGCAGCAGATCCGGGTCGACCGCGAAGCCATATTCCACGAAGTCGGAATTGTCAAAACGACTGAAGTCGGGGAAGAGCTGCAAGAGCAACCGCATGACCAGCATGCCTGTCATATCGATGTATTGGATTGGCTTCTCGGCGAACCCCAGTTCCAAATCGGCGCTCAAATTCAACTGGCGGAAAATACGGTAGATCGACTCTAGCGGGCCGCCACCTTCGACCCCTGTCCCCTCCTCGATGTTGAACAGGTTGCGAACCACGGTTTTCACCGGATCCGTTCCCTGGAACACGCCTTGGAACAGTTCGGTCACGAAGCTTGAGAAGTACCCGAACGAGAAACTGATGAACATCGCCAACAGCGAAACGGGGCCGCTGAGGAAGGTGCTGAACATCACGCCCAGCGAGATCACCATGACCATTTGCAGCCAGATGCTGATATGGCCCTTGGCGAAATTCTCCGCGAACGTCGTCTCGCCCGCCTGCACGAACAGGTCGGGTTGGGCCATGCCGAAGTACTGGGCCGCCTGGCCGCAGCGAATGTGAATCTCCAGCTGACCTTGATGAACCAAGTCTTTCAACAGGTCCACGTCGACAACCTGGCCTTCCGCATCGACACCCTTCAGTTGCCACGGGATGGTGCGTTCCGACCGAACAAACTCGCGGGCGGGAAATGTCAGCGTTTCGCTGCGGAGAATCTTGGCTTGATTGCTTGGATTGACCACGACGATTTCGCCGACGATCGGCGACACGATATCTCCTTTGGTCGTCCGGAAGACGCGGAGATTCATTTCGATCGGCAAGCCATTCGGGAAGTTTTCTTTCGGGAACATGTCGGGGGTGATGCCCTCGAACTTCCAGATCGCGGCCGCTTGGGTCCGGCCTTCCACGTAGCTGCGGTAGGCCCACTCTTGGCCGACGCTGATCCCTTTGCCTGGCCGGCCTTGGGAGTCCAGGAAACGCAGCTTGCCGTACTTCGGCACACGCGCGACCAGCAGCCCCTCATGCGGGCCGATTTCGTAGCGAACCTTGTCCCCGTCGCGAATGGCCTGCACTTCGTGCCAGTGGCCCATCGCCAATTCCGTGCGGCCCAAGCCATCCGGTCCCACCGTGAACGTGTGGTGATGGCGCGAATCCGACGAAGTTTTGCCGGTGGCCGCTAGCGAGTCCCCCTGGCCGGTGCGCTCGACAGCTTCCGCTTCAATCGAGTGCCGGTGGTTCAGTCCGCGGACCACGAACCCGTAGCTGACCACGCACATGACGGCGAGCACCACGGTGCCGATGACGGTGAAACCGACGATCTTGCCGAGCACGATCTCGCCCGCGCGAATCGGCTTCGTCACCAGCGAATAGATCGTGCGGTTCTTCACTTCGTTCGGCAAGCTGAAGGTCGAGAGCACGACCGATAACAGCAGGATGAGAAAATAGGTGCTGTTGAGCACAATGCTGAGATAAATACGGGCCGGATTGTCGCTGATGCCATCCAGGAACAGGCTGGCGAACAACAACAGCAGCACGAACACGACGAACGCCCAGATGATTTTGCGGCGGATCGCCTCGAGCACCGTGAGTTGGGCCATGGCGAGCGTGCGTCGGAGCGAGAACCGGGGCAGGTCGTCCGAAAACGCCTTGTAAACGACTTTCGCCACCGAGTAGAAGGCTTCGCTCGGCCCCTGGAAATAGGCCGCGACGATGTACCACGCCAGCAAACCGATGACCGATAGCAGGGCGAACGTCGAGAGGAAGTAGAGCAGCGCCCCGCCGCGTGTCGCCGACGGAAAGAACCACTCGGAGAACGTCAGGATTTCAAATTCAATCGGCATGGGAATCTTTCGCCTGCGTTACTTCTTTTCGGCGGCGCGGCGGCCCGGACGCGCTTCGCTGGACTGGACCGTCGTGAGGAACAGTTCTTCGAGCGTCGTTGTCGGGTTGCTGATTTCCTCGACACTGCCGCCGTGCTTGGCGATCACCGCTCGGATTTCCGCTTCCGCTTCGCTCGACAGCCCCTTGGCGAATCCCTTCGCGCGAATCTGCGTGACATCTTTGACCGCCAACAACGAATCGACCCGGCCCAGCTCCTTCAACTCGCCTTGGTGCAGGATGGCGACACGATCGCACACATCCTGGACGTCGGCCAGCAAGTGGCTGCACATCACGATCGTCTTGCCTTGCGCTTTGAGCTGCAGGATCATCTCCTTCATCTCGTGCGTGCCGAGCGGATCAAGGCCGGAGGTGGGTTCGTCGAGCAACAGCAGCTCGGGGTCGTTGATCAGGGCTTGGGCGAGCCCCACGCGGCGGGTCATGCCCTTCGAATATTCCCGCAACTGGCGCCGCTTCGCCTTTTCCAACCCTACCTGCTTAATGAGTTCATCGACACGCCGTTTGCGGACATCCGACGGCATGTCGAACAGGCGGCCGTAGAAATCGAGCGTCTCGTGGGCGTTGAGGAACTTGTACAGATACGATTCCTCGGGCAGATACCCGATACGCTCGTTTTTGCCCACGTCGGTCGCGCCTTTGCCGAACACCAAGGCATGGCCACTGGTGGGGAACAACAGGCCGAGCAGCAGTTTGATGGTTGTCGACTTGCCCGAACCGTTGGGGCCGAGCAGCCCGAAGATCTCGCCGCGCCGCACTTCCAGGTCGAGCGCCTTGAGGGCCCGCACCTTGGGGCGGCCCCAAAAATCGCGATAATCTTTGGTCAGACTGCGGGTTTCGATCACGACATCGGACGCTGCCGAAGCGCCGGACGCGGCGGTGGCCGGGGCGGCGGTGGCGGTGGAACTCATGCGCGGACTCCAGGCGTGGCACTCGATGAACGTCGTCTATACGCAGCCGAGCCCCGGACGGTTCGCGGCCGGGCGGGAAAAGGGATCTCGCGGGACGAGCAGGCGCGGGAATACCGGAAAACGGAAACGGCCACTATAAAATGCGGCTTGCTGGCCTGCAAGAAACGTAGCGGCTCCTGACACGCTGGAAAACCCGCGGCAATATGAATTCTCCGCGCGAATCGGACGAGACGTTGAATTTTCTCTTCAGCCGTATCGACTACGAGCGAACGCCGCCGCCGTCGACCCGCGAATTCAAGCTGCAGGCGATGCGATCCCTGATGCGGCGGCTCGGCGATCCCCAGGACGGCCTGCGAATCATCCATGTCGCGGGCACCAAGGGCAAAGGGTCGACGGCCGCCATGTCGGCCGCGGTCCTTCGCGCCGCCGGGCTCCGCACGGCCCTCTACACCTCGCCCCACCTGGAATCGATCACCGAACGCGTCGCCATCGACGGCCAACCATGCCCGCTCGACGAATTCCGGCTGCTCGCGGAACGAGTGCGCGGCCCCGTCGAAGCGCTCGATCGCGAAGCCGAATCCGCGGGCATCGCGGGCGGCGGTCCCACGTTCTTCGACATCGTGACCGCGATCGCGTTCCTCCGCTTCGCCGAGGCAAAGTGCGACGCGGTGGTGCTCGAAGTGGGACTCGGCGGCCGCCTGGATTCCACCAACGTCTGCCGGCCAGCCGTCTCCGTTATCACCACGATCAGCTTCGACCACACTCAGCAGCTCGGAAACACCCTGGCCCTGATCGCCGGTGAAAAAGCCGGCATCATCAAGCCGGGCATCCCCGCCGTCAGCGGCGTGCTGCCCGCCGAACCGCGCGACGTCATCGCCCGCATCGCGGCCGAACGCCAAGCGCCGCTCTTCGAACTGGGCCGCGACTTCCACTTCCGGCAACTCGATCGCAACGGCGACCTGGCCCCCAATCGCATCGCGTATTGGGAAACCCCCGCGACAACGCACTCGCTTACGTCCGGCCCACGGCCGACCCCAACAGCCGCGCTAGACACGACGGACGCGACAGGCACGACAGCCGCACCGGGCACGACAGCCGCACTTGAGGCGAATGTGAAGTTGCGAGGCGATCATCAAGCGCTCAATGCGGCCGTCGCGATTGCTGCCATGAACCGGCTTCGCGAAGCGGGCTGGCGAATTGGAGACGACGCCATCCGGCAAGGTCTTGCGTCGGTGGTCTGTCCGGCACGCGTCGAACG
>CAIXSC010000750.1 GCA_903921945.1 uncultured Planctomycetaceae bacterium | reverse complement strand
GGGTCGATTTGTGACTATCCGTTGGCTTTCGCGATCGCGCAGGCGAAATCAAGCCGCGCGGCCAACTGACCGTCGACCGTGATTTTGGCCGTCATGAAGAACGCGTCGGCCAACCGCTCGGTCAGCCGCGCTTCGATGCGGATTGTGTCGCCGGGCCGCACCATGCGTTTGAATTTCACTTCGTTAATACGGGTCGCGACAGGAACGCCCGCGCTGGCATCCGCTTTGTCGGACAGCAACACGGCCCCGCTCTGCATGGCCGACTCGCAGAGAATCACGCCCGGCACGATCGGCTGGCCCGGATAATGTCCCTGCACGAAGAACTCGTCCGAGGTGAACGTTTTCTCGCACACGATACGGTCATCCGACCGCTCGAGGATCCGCTCGACCAGCAGCATAGGGGGGCGATGTGGAATCGCGGCCAGGATGGCCGGATCGATCGCGGCGCCCGTCGTGGAGGCTACCGCGTCGGGCGGAACGGCCGGACCGGGGTTGGCGTGAGTCATGGAACCGCGTTGGGAGTCGGAGTCGTTCATGCGAAAGTCGCTCGTTGGAAAGCGCCAGGTTCTCGATCGCCAGTGGCCGCGTCACACGGGCATTTTGAGGAGTAACGAATCGACATCGTTAGCGACGATCACGCCGTAGTTGATGGCTCCGAGCCAGCCGGACATGATGATGCCGACGCTGCCGGCGTGATACAGGCCACGGACTTGTTCGGGGAGGGCTCGGCTGACGGCCAACCCTTCGAACTTCGTCCCGAAGCTGGCTCCGAACGCATGCCGCGTATAATGCTCGAATGTGCGGGGTGTCGAGGCGTCGACAAAATCGATCCGCTCGCGAACCCGGGGCACGTAGCGTTCCAGGTGGTTCAGGGTTGTCTCGATGAGGTCGCGTTTGCTGGCCTCGTAGGCCTCGTCGGGCAAGCCGGCCCAATCGCTGTAATGCGCGTTCGTGCTGGACACAATCAGGCAGCGCGGCCGACCCTCGGGCCGGGTCCGCGGGTAGTAGAACGAGTAGGTTCGGCTGGTGATGTCGCGGCTGAGCAACAAGTCGGTGCGGAAGTGGCGGGCCGTCGAGCTGAACAGCAGATCGCCGGTGTCCTCGTCGATCCGCTCGTCCGGCTTGAGCGCGATGTAAACCTGGGTGCTGGAATTGTTGAGCCGAACGGCGCGGGCGTCGTCGACGAATTGGCGATCGAAATGTTCCTCGCCGACCAAGTGGCTGATCGTGAGACGGAGGTTCGCGTTCGAGACGACCGCTCGGCAACCGATGCGGCGGCCATTCACGGTGACACCGGCGACGCGTCCGTTCTCCACATGGATTCGCTGCGCGTCGGCTTTGATCCGCACGTCGACCCCGTTCGCTTCAAGCTGCTCGCGCATCAGTTCGATCAGCCGATCCGTGCCGCCTTCGAACGTGTAGACACCCTTCGACATGAAGTTCGAAAAGACGATCCCGTACGTGATGGCGGGATCTTCGAGCGTCGAGCCGTTGGCGTAGACGATCGGCTCCATCAACAGCCGCACGACATCTTCGCGGCCGGGAAAAAAACGCTCGAATAATTGCCCGGTGGTGAGCGATTGGTCGTCGTAAAAATTCATTCCCCGCGCGGTGTCGAAGAACGCCTTCACCGCTTCCGGGGCGATACCGAATCGCTCGATCAGCAGCTTCGTGAAGTCATCGCGGTTGTAGGTCGTGGAGAGCGAGAACATCGGGTTGTCGAACCGGATGCTCCGCAGGGGCACAATCGAGTCGGCGATCTGTTCCGACCAGTAACGTTTGCAGCTCTTGATCATGCCGGCGGGAAAGCCGTGCAGCGAGACGTCGAAAATGTGCCCGCCCGGCCGCTTGAACCACGTCGCCATGCCGCCAAGTTTGTAGTGTTGTTCGAGCAACAGCACCGAGTAGCCGGCGCGCCCCAGGATGTTCGCCGCCGTCAGGCCAGCCAACCCGCTCCCGATCACCACGATGTCGTACGAGGGCTTCGCCCCTTGGAGAAAATCTTTAGGCATAGTTCACTTCTTGTAACACACGGCGGCCGGTTCCCGAAGTACGCGGTTACAGCGAGCGGAGGAAACGGAGCAACGCGGGCAGTTCGGTTTCCGTCCAACGCATGTCGTTGGGATGAGCGTGGTCGCGAAAAACGGCTTCCAACGAACCGGCGCGGCCATCATGCAGCCACCGACCCGCCTGCGACACGCCCCGCAACGACGGCGGATTGAACTTTCGCAAGCCGCGTTCGTCGGTCAACCCCACGTCGTAGGACTCGTGCGAAGCGTAGACAAGCGGCGGCACATGGCAATTCCCGCAACCCCGCTCCATGAACACCGCTCGGCCACGTTCGACGAACAGCCGATCCGAAGCCGCGGGCTCGAGCGGCGGCGGCGGAGCCAAGGTATGGAAGAAGGCGACCATGTCCGTGCCGTCCTGGAACCGCGGCTTGCCACCCATGGTTTGGTCGATCGATTTCAGCACCTGGTCATGCAGGCTCTGCTGCGCGCCGTTCCAACCCCAACGGTAGGTCATGCCGGTGCCGAGCAGCGTTGGAACGCGTTTGGGAGCCCCATCGGTGTCGTCACCCAAAGTGTCCGACAACAGGCCGTTCGTGTGCGCTTCGCTATGGCAACTGTGACAACTGAGGAATCCGCCGGCGGACAACCCCGCGTCGAAGAACGCCCGCTCGCCACGGTCTTGCGGTGTCGCGACCGCGTGCGGACTAAGCATCACGCGACGCGGCGCCGACCGGCCCGCCGGTTCGATGAACGTGATGGAATCGTCCAGCATTCCCACCACCGCGACGCATCCTGCCGCTGGCAACGCGACCACTCGCAGCGGCCGAATACCGGTCGCGAACCGCTGGCGAATCGCGGCGGATGCCCCAGGCGACGGGGAATCGTCGTTGGCAAGCGGCAACGAAAGGCACTCGGCCAAGCCCGCCAACGCGACCACGCGACGCCCTCCCAACCAAGCCACGCCCGCCGGATCGCCCGCCCCTCGTGCGGCCGCCGTGGCCGGAGCCGGTTTTGCGGCTGCCGTTGGAGTCGCCGTTGCGGCCACGGTCGGAGTCGCGGTTTCTGCTGCGGTCGGAGTCGGGGCCGGAGTCGCCGTTGCGGCCACGGTCGGAGTTGGAGTTGCGGTCGACGTTGGAGTTGCGGTCGAAGTTCGAGTTGCGGTCGGCAGGGTGTCCGCCGTTTCATGGGACCATTCATCGAGCGGTTCGAAACGCCGCTTAGCGAGGAGTTCGCTGGTCGGAAGGTGGCTCAGTCCGTTGCGAATCAGACGACCTGCCAAAATCGACTCGCGGCGAATGGGCAGACGCTCGGCTAATTCTTGATGAGCGAGCACCACCGAATGGCCGTTGGGCGACAGGCTGAGACCGCGAATGTTATGGATCGGCAGCCGGGTCACGGCGACCAATCGGATCGGATTGGCTTCGAGCACCGCGCACTGCCCGCCGAACGCATCGGTCACGAAGAACCGCCCGTCCGGCAGTTCGATTTGCAATCGAGGGGCGAACGGCAGTTGGATCACGGAGCGGCCTGCGAGCCGCGTGTTGGGAACGTGGCCTTCGCCATCCGCGAGCGTCACCACCTGCCAGCAACGCGACCACAGCCCGGCGATCGTGGCATAGCGGCCGGAACGGGCAATACAGACGGAAATGGGGGAACGAACAACCGCGATCCGCCGGTCGACACGCCAGCGCCCCTTTTCGTCGGCCGATAACAGAGCGAGTTCATCGCGCGCACTGTCGACTGCCGCCAGCAGCGTTCGAGTCGCGCTGGCCGATGCGGGCGCGTTGTCCGATGCCGGCACGTTGTCCGATGCGGGCGCGTTGGCTGATGCGGGCGCGTTGGCTGATGCCGGCGCGTTGGCTGATGCGGGCGCGTTGGCTGATGCCGGCGCGGGGCGAGCGGTGCCGCCGAGCGCGAGCGCTTCCAGCCGTTCGCCGACGGCGATCTCT
>CAIXSC010000749.1 GCA_903921945.1 uncultured Planctomycetaceae bacterium | reverse complement strand
GGGGAACCAACTGGCCCAGGCAAGAGCCATCGTCCTTCGACCTAAACTTGCGCCGTCGTTCCACTTCCGTCGCAAGGCTATGTCCAACTTTCACATCGATCGAACTGAGGACTTGATGCTCCCCAGGTCGCTCGCGGTCACCCGTTTCCTGGTGACGATTCGAGAAGAAAGCAAGTGTTGTGCCAAAGAGTCGTCCGACGGGAAGCCAAGTCCGATCGACCAGCGTATTGCACTTGATGGCAACGACTTACAGCATTAGCGACAGTCGGACTGAATCACTCCAGCAACGCCCCACTGCGACATGGAGCTGCGCATCGCGAAGGCAGGCTGCGCTGCGCGAAAAGGCAGTCCGCGCAAGACGGCGGAGCACCATCGAAAAGGCGGAGCGCGTTGGCAGCCAGGCAAGAGGAAGGTCTGCGAGAAGAAAATCCCCAAGCTGGCACAGCGGGCGTTGACAGCGCACGAATCGCCAATGAGTGAACAGGCGCACGCTGCAACGCGGGCAATTGCGAGCGAATAAGCGCTGACAGCGCACGAATCGCCAATGAGTGAACAGGCGACGGGCGCGGAGCAGGCGTGCAAACGACAAAACACGCATCGAGAAATCATCGAGCGCCGCGCAAGCGGAATCCCAAACGGGAGCGCGAGCGCGAGCACGACCGCCAGCGCGCATCATTTCACCGCGTCAGCGAACAACGCCTCGACGAACTCGCGCGGCTGGAACGGCATCAAGTCGTCCGCGCCTTCGCCCACGCCGATGAACTTTACGGGCAATTGGAATTGCTGGCGGATCGGGATCACCACGCCGCCTTTGGCGGTGCCATCCAATTTCGAGAGCACGATGCCCGTGCAGCCCGCCGCTTCGGAAAACCCTTTCGCCTGCGAGATCGCGTTTTGACCCGCAGTCGCATCCAGGACCAGCAGGACCTCATGGGGCGCTTCGGGAATCAGCTTTCCAGCCACCTTGCGAATCTTCGATAGCTGCTGCATCAGGTTGGCTTGCGTTTGCAGCCGCCCCGCCGTGTCCAAAATGCAGATGTCCGCCCCTGTCTCCACCGCCCGCGCGGTCGCGCGATGCGCCACCGAAGCCGGGTCGCCTCCCATCTCCCCCTTCACAATCTCCGCCCCAACCCGCTCGGCCCAAATCGTCAATTGCTCGACCGCCGCCGCGCGGAACGTGTCGCCAGCCCCGAGCACCACCCGTTTTCCCTCGCCGCGGAACAGCGACGCCAGCTTGGCGATCGAGGTGGTCTTTCCCGAGCCATTCACACCCACGACCATGATCACCGTCGGCCCCGAGGCGGCCAACCGCAACTCTTGATCCGACTGCGCCATCAATTCCAACAACTTCGCCTTCACACTCGCCAGCAGATCGGTCATCTCCACAACCCGCCCGCGATACTCCCGCCCCACTTGGTCGCGAATCGAACCCGCAGGCCCGCCTCCCATGTCCGTCTTCACCAGGATCGCGAACAGCTCGGTCAGGAACTTGTCGTCCACCAACCGCCCTTGCTGCTTGAACAGGTCGCGAATGTCGGTGCTGAGCAACTGCGCGGTCCGCCGCAGGCCCGCCTTCACCCGATCAAACAATCCCATCTGCAGCCCCTTTTCCCTGATGCCCGTGCCGCCCTTGCCCGGCCGAGGACTCGATGGTTTCCAAACCGTCCACCACCATGGATTCTGCGGACGGTAACGAGCCCCTCTCGGAATCATGCGCCACAATTGACACCGCTGCCGAAACGGTCCCAGCGGGCGCTGGCATTCCCACTGTCGATGACGTTGACGTTGACGATGACTCTGTCTTTACGACGTCCGATGGCAGCGGAGGCGAAGCCGTTGAAGAGGCCGGTGAAGAAGCCGGTGAAGACGGCAAGTCGGCCAAGGGCGCAGCCACGGCGCCAGCGGTGTTCGGTCCCGCAGCCTCTTTCACGCGCGGCCGGACTGTCAGACCATAGCGCGACACCACGCCATGGCGTGTAACGGATTGGCTCGACGAATTCCCCCGAGCCGCAACGCCGCTCGGATTTCCCGCCGTGCCAGTCGCCGTGCCAGGCTCCACGCTCCCCTGCCCCGCCGGCGCTCGGCTCGACCCACCTTGGCCGCCACGGTCGCCGCTGCCGCCGCTGCCGCCGCTGCCGCCACTGCCGCCCTTGGGACGCCGGTTGGCCGCGGTCCGGTTCGGCGGGACCAGTTTGTCGAGCACCCCGTTGACGAACTGATGCGATTGCCGACCGCCAAACCTTTTAGCCAATTCGATCACTTCATTCAAAACCACTGGGGCGGGCGTGTCGGTGTGCAGCAGTTCGTACACACCTAATCGCAACAGATTGCGGTCGATCGCGGCCATGCGGTCAAGCGACCAGTTGGAGGCCTGCCGGCTGAGCGCGATATCGATATCGCCACGGCATCGCCGCACGCCCGAGACGATCCCGCGAGCGAAATTGACCAACGGATCAACATCGCGAAGCCGTCGGCACAAAAACTCGTCGGCCTCGGTCAAATCGCGTTGCGGATTGAGATCGTCCGCGTACAAGACCTGGAGAGCGACTTCGCGGGCACGACGGCGATTGAGTGGCATCCGAAACAGCAACCTTGCGGCTAAGGGTATGGAGCGTGCGGCCTAAGACAAAACGAACTCGCCCGTAAGCGGGCTCGCGAAATCGCCAAGCTGTCAAGGATCGAAGGTCGCCGGAAGCTTAGCCAACAGCCGCGCCATTTCCAAGGCGGCCTCGGCGCACTCGACCCCCTTGTGCCCCGCCGTGCCTCCCACCCGATTCAACGCCTGCTCAAGCGAATTGACCGTCAGCACGCCAAACAACACGGGCACCCCGGTCTCCAGCGCCAACTGCCCTAGACTCATACTCACCTGGCGATTGATGTGTTGATCGTGCGTCGTCTCGCCTCGAATCACCGCGCCCAGTCCCAACACCGCCAAATGCCGGCCCGATCGCGCAAACCGCGACGCCACAAGCGGGATCTCCCAAGCGCCGGGCACCCATGCCACATCGATCCGCTCGTCCGCCACCCCGGCTGCCCACAATGTTTTCAACGCCCCGTCCAGCAACCGCGCCGTGATCGACTCGTTGTAACGCGCCACCACGATCGCGAACCGCCCCACAGGCCACGCCTGCCCCGCCTCATCCGCCCCACCCTGTCCCGTATACACCGTCGGCATCGCGCTCGTACCCCTCCCGCTTTTGCTCTCTTCCCGGACCATGTCCCCGGCACCGCTGCACTGCACCGCTGCATAGCTACTCAGCACCGCACCGCATCACACCAACGCATCGTGTTAACGCATCACGCCAACGCATCACGCCACAGCGCCACATCTCCGCGTCGTTTCAACACATCGCTCGCCTGGCCTGCCTACTTCATGTTCATCGTCATGAGGAACTCGGCGTTGGTCCGAGTCTTCTGCAGTCGCGATACCAACAATTCCATGGCGTCCGGTGGATTCATGTCCTGCAACACCCGGCGCACAATACAGATTCGCCGATACTCCTCGGGATCGAGCAACATTTCCTCGCGGCGCGTGCCGCTGCGATTGATGTCGATCGCCGGCCAAACCCTTCGATCGACAAGCTTTCGGTCGAGCACGATCTCCATGTTGCCCGTGCCCTTGAATTCCTCGAAGATCACTTCGTCCATCCGGCTGCCGGTGTCGACCAACGCCGTGGCCACAATGGTCAGCGATCCTCCCTCTTCGACCCGTCGCGCCGAACCGAAAAAAGCCTTCGGCTTCTGCATCGCGTTGGCGTCCAAGCCGCCCGAGAGGATCTTGCCCGATTGCGGACATTCGGCGTTCCACGCCCGCGCCAGTCGCGTGATCGAGTCCAAGAACACGACCACGTCGATGCCGCATTCCACCATCCGCTTCGACTTCTCCAACACCATCTGCGCAACTTGAACGTGCCGCGAAGATGGCTCGTCGAACGTCGAACTGATCACTTCGCAATTGCGGCTCTTCACTTGCCGCTCCATGTCCGTGACCTCCTCCGGGCGCTCGTCGATCAGCAACATGATCACGTACGAATCCGGATAGTTGCGAAGCACGGACTTGGCCATCTTCTGCAGCATGATCGTCTTGCCAGCCCGCGGCGGACTGACAATCAGTCCGCGTTGACCAAATCCAATCGGCGTCATCATGTCGACCACGCGTGTCGAAAAATCGGCCGCATCGGCCTCCATGACGATTCGCTTGTCGGGATGGATCGGCGTCAGGTTGTCGAATGGCACGACCTGCGACGTCTTGTTTGGCTCCTGATAGTTGATCGCCTCGACCCGCAACAACGCGAAGTACCGCTCGTTTTCCTTGGGCGGCCGAATCTGTCCCGACACGGTCGAACCGGTCCGCAGTCCAAACCGCCGAATCTGGCTCGGCGAAACATAGATGTCGTCCGGGCACGACAGGTAGTGGTAATCCGGGCTGCGCAGAAATCCGAAACCATCGGGCAGGATTTCCAACGTCCCTTCGCCGTACATCAACCCGTTGAGCTTCACCCGCTCTTTCAGGATGTTGAATATCAGATCCTGCTTTTTGAGCCCCGTGAAATCCTTGACGTTCTCCCGTCGAGCCGCCTCGATCAGCTCCGCCATGGACATTCGCTGCAATTCGGCCAGGTGGCTCTCCGGCCCCTTCGTTCGCTCCAACGATGCGTGCAACTCGCCGACCGGCCTCCCGCGCCGATCCGCCTCTTCCGCCAACTCCTCCGCCAACGACAGCGGTTCCCCCTCCGCTTCGATTTCGCGCAGCCGGGTGCGCACGGGATCCTCCGTCCTCGACACGGGCGGCCGGT
>CAIXSC010000748.1 GCA_903921945.1 uncultured Planctomycetaceae bacterium | reverse complement strand
CGCCGTGCTGCTTGAATTCAAACGGGCTCTTCATGATCGCGCCGGGCATCGCCGTGAACCCTTCCGGCTTGATTTTCGGCCCCAGGTTTTGCCCATGTAGCCGAATCAATTCCGGCTTGTGATCAAATGTGTCCATCGGGCTAGCCCCTCCCGTCATGAACAATTGAAGCACTCGACGCACCGGAGCCGGTCCACGATGCAGGTACTCAAGCTTTGAGACCGCGTCCTGAGGCGAGCTTGCGCGTGGCAGGGGCTGGCCCTCGCTCGCTCTCCCTTCGTCCGCCAGCAGGCTGGCCAACGGCAACAGGCCAAAGCCGCCGCCAGCGCGCGACAACATCGCGCGTCTGGAGAGTCGATTAGAGTTGGGCGTTGGCGCGTCCATCGGGTTTACTCCACGTAGAGAAACTCGGCGCTGTTCAACAGCACGCGGCAGAGCGCGGGCCAGCCGTGGCGTTGGACGTAGTCGGCGAGCACTTTGGTTTCGTCATCGGACAATTCTCGTTGCCAAGCTAACTGGGCAGCGCGGCGGACGCGGCGCTGTTCCACGTCCGCGCCGGCCGTTTCATCGCGTTCCAAACGCTGCGCGAAGTACTCGCTGTGCCGCAGCACGAAGTCGTTGTTCAGGGTCGCGAGGGCTTGCAGCGCCGAGACGCTCTCCGACCGCGTCGGCTGCAACAGCGCCGCGTCGGGGAAGTCGAGCGCTTCCATGAATGGGTCGGCGATGCCGCGCCAGAGGAAGCGATAGACGCTGCGGCGCCCAGCGTCGGGACCGGTCCAGTCGTAGGCATCGTAGTCAAGTTTCGGGGTCAGCTGCGGTCCGGGACTCGAGCGGAATTGCTGGACACTAGGGGCGCCCATCTTCCAATCGATCCGGCCCGAAACCACGAGCATCGCGTCGCGCGTCATGTCCGCATCCAACCGCCGCCGGGGACCGCGCCACAGCAGCGTGTTTCGCGGATCCGCCGCGGCGCCGTTCGCCGCATTGCTCGCCTGCTGATAAGTCCGGCTGCTCACGATCAAGCGATGCAACGGCTTCAGCGTGCCATCGCCATCGCGAAGCGACGCGGCCAGCCAGTCCAGCAATTCCGGATGCGTGGGGCGGGAGCCCATCCGCCCCAGATCGCTAGGCGTCTCGCTGAGCCCGCGTTCCCAGTGGTAGTGCCACACGCGATTGGCGACACTTCGCCAAGTCAATGGATTGGCCGGATGAGCCAGCCAGTCCGCCAGCGCGGCTCGGCGTTCCCCTTCGCGTCGAGCGTCCGCTAGCACGAATCGTCCCGGGGCATGAGTCATTGCGGCGATCGCGCCGGGAGGCACTTCCGCGCCTGGTTTGGCGATGTCGCCGCGCGCCAGGAGATGGACGGGCTTCGGTTCCGCGATCCGAGCCGCTTTATTGTCACGCTCCACCTCTTTCGCGGCCGCGTAGACCCGCTGTTGCGGCGGCAGCGTCTTCAGTTCCGCGTCCGCCAGTTCCCGGAGCGCTGCCGAGGCGATCGCTAACCGCTGCGGTTCGCTCCGCGTAGCCAATGGTGTCCGCAGCGCTTCCGCCAACTCGGCCGGAAGAACGCGGGCGGAGGCGTTGGCCGCCGTGGTGGCCGACAACGCCAGCCGGCCAATGAGGTGACCGCCCCCGTGTGTCTGATGCAAAGCGACCGTCAATTCACGGTGCGAATCGAGCGGTAAGGGCGTTTCCAGTTCGAATACCGCGACATGCGATTCCCCTACCTTGGGATAGATGCCCCATGCCGAACCCGGATTGCCGTCAATCGCATGCTCGACGGTCCAACCCTCTTGATTGAAGTCCGCTGTGGCGCGACGAATCTTCAGGGGCTCGCCCGGTCGCGCGAACAGTTCGATGAGGTTGAGATGCAAGTTGCCGTTGTCCTGCCGACCCGGGCCGCCTTTGGGTAACGCGGGATCGGCGAGCAATTCCAAGCGGATCGCCGTGATCGCGGATGGAGCGGGTGTAGCTCGTGCGGAAGGCTCGGTGGACGGGCTGGCGTTGGCGGCGGAACGGGGCGCGGACGCGGTTGCTTGCGGCTCAATCCGCAGACGGATCGAGTAGACATCGCGTTCGGGGCGAGGACCCGCGGAGGCCACGATGTTGGGCTTGGTCACGGATAACTCGGAGCCATGCCGGGACTCGGCCGAGATGATTTCGAGTGGTTGCCACGGGGTGGTGGCGGTGGCGTTGGCTTGTTCCCAAGCGGCGACCGCCTCGCGCCACGTGTCGCCGAGAAGCACGGCCGGATCGCGGGCGTCAGCACTAACGCGCAGTAACGTCCAGCGGCGGCGACGATCCGCGGTTTCGGGGTTGGCATCGTAGGCCAAGTCGCCTTTCGAAATCCCGGCGAAGACCGCTTGCAATGCGTAATAGTCCTCCTGTGAAACCGGATCGAACTTGTGGTCGTGGCAGCGTGCGCAGTTCGCGGTCAGGCTGGCGAACGCCGCCATCGTTTGCGTCACTTGGTCATCGCGATCCTGATAGTCGAACGTGACAGGCGCCGTGCTGAAAGTGCTGAGATCGAATGTGCCGGCCCCGAGAAATCCCAGCGCCGGGGTCAGGCTCGCGTCGTTGGCATAGAAAACGTCCGCCGCAAGTTGTTCCCGGATGAATCGTGGCCAAGGGGTGTCGCGATTGAAAGCGGCGATTACATAGTCGCGGTAGGGCCAAGCATGGGGACGCCCAATGTCGTGCTCGTAACCGTGGCTCTCCGCGAAATGGATGGTGTCGAACCAATGTCGCGCCCAACGCTCGCCGAGCCGCGGGGACGCCAACAATCGGTCGATCCAGCGATCGACCGAGTCAGGCGATTCGTCCGCCAGAAACTCGGCGACCGTCTCCGGCGACGGCGGAAATCCGAGCAGGTCGAAGTACAGCCGACGTAACAAATCGCGCCGGCCGGCCGGCGGTCCGACCGCGAGTCCCGCGCGATTTAACCGATCTTCGACAAACAGGTCGATCGGATTGCGGGCGAGTGATGGACGGTTTGACGAGGCAGAGGCACGGATCGGCGCGGCCGGCTGTCCCTCCGCGGAGACGGCTGGAAGCACACCCAGTTTTGCGACGACGGATGGAAGCGGCGGACGCGCGAGCGTTTCCAGCGACCACCAGCGCATGTCGGCGAGCGGCTTGGAGGCAGCGGCTAAAGTCCGGGGATCCGGGGCGCCACGGCGCACCCAGGCTTCCAGCGTTGCGATTTCCGAATCGGGCAGTTTGCTTTTGGGCGGCATCTCCAGCGACGCGTAACGCACCGCTTGGATCAATAACGACTCGTCCGGTTTTCCCGGAGTGATGGCCGGCCCCGATTCGCCACCCGTCTGCCATCCGCTGCGCGAGTCCAGCGTCAACCCGCCACGGATTTTGCCGGCCGCATGCGAATGGCATTCGTAACAACGGCGTCGCAACAGCGGTTCGACCGACTCGCGAAACCACGCCGCATCGTCCTCGCTGACCGCAGGTTCGGCGCCAGCGACCTCGACGCGCGAAACCGTGAAACTGGCTGCAAGAACGCAAGTGACGATCGCCACGATACGCTGGAAGCGCGCAGACGTGGGAAGGGCGGCAAGCGGTCGACCTGCCAAAACTTCGCCAGTGTCGACGCCCGTGCCGGCATCGTGACGCTCATCACCAGCGGGCGATGGATTGTTCATCGATGTCTCCATGGTTCGAACACAATGTCCGTCGGCGCGCCGAACTTCGCGGGTAGCGGCATGTTCGCCCAGGAAGGATCGTCGCCAATCCGCAGTTGCCACCGTCCCGCGAGTTCGGGTTGGCTGAGGGGTGGCGCTTTGTCCGATTGGCCATTGTCCGTCGCGCTGACAACACGCAGCTTGGGAGCCTTCGTCGGTCCCTCGCTCGCTTTGGAATGGGGCCAGCGGATAACCAGCAAGTTGGTGTCTCCGAGCGCGACATCGGCGGCGGCGATCGTGAAAGAGCCGCCCACGAGGCGAGTTCCGGCGGCCGCCAGCGGCTTGCCGTTCATCCAAGCCTCAACGCCCGCCGGCGCGAAGGGCACATCAAGAATCACGGGGAACGCGGCAGCGGTTGTGGGCGTTCGGATCGCGGCGCGGAACCATGCCGGTCCCTGGTCGCCCGTAAGCACTCCGCCGGTGGCGGTAGCGAACGAAGCGGGGACCGCCACCGGCGTCCAATGCTGGGTGTAGTTGGCCAGTTGCGAGCGGAGCGGTTGCGCGTCCTCCGGTTCGAGGCCAGCCGCCCATTCGACCGCCCGTTTCAGAAGACGCACAAACGCGGGATCGGCGAAGTCGATACGCTCGCCGAGCGACGTGTAGAACGACCGCCCGCCGTCGGCGCGGTTGAACACCCAGGCGACCGGCTCGGACGGCTGTCCGGTATGGGTGCCGACCCACAGCGGCGTGGCGCCTTGGGCCAGCCGTTCAAAACGGTAGAGCGTTCCCGGACGCTTCATGGCGGGCAATGGGCCGCCACGGGTGATCGGATGGTCCGCCGCCGCGGGAGTCAATTCCAGCCGCGCGGTCGCGTCGCCCGGCGGATGGTCGAGGTACCGACCGCCGAAGACTTCCACATCAAAGTCCGGCCACACAGCCGTGCCCGCCGGCGCCGCCCCGTCCCGCAGCGCGAACGCATGGCTCGCCGTCCGCAGTCCCACGACCGGCTTGCCAGCGAGTAGGAAACGGCGGATTCGGTCGAGCTGTTCCGGCCGCAACGCTCGGCGCCGCGCGTAGACCACTGCGAGGTCGGCATCGTCCAGGGCCTCCAAACCGGGCAGGTTCGTCCGATCCGTCACGTCTCCGTGAATGAAGGTCACGCGGAAGCGCGAGAGCCATTGGTCCCGCGCGAACCCAGCCAGCAACCCGTCGGCCCCATAGCCGTCCTCGGCGACCAGCACGGCGAGTCGCGGCCTCCGGTCATCCGCGAACGAGAATGGCTGCCCACCCAGCAGTTGGTCGCTGGTGATGGTGGGGCAGACAAAACGCTCCACATGGCCAATCACCAAGTCGTTGCCGGCGTAGTGGCTCACGTACGGCCAGCGAGCCGGGTTGTACATGCAGTCGGTCATATCCCGCATCAGCACGACATTCTTGCCGCCGCGAACCATTTGCCGCAGGCCGAATGGCCGCCCGAGCACACACATGTTCGTGTGAACGCCGGTCAGGATCACATTGCGAATGCCGCGGCTCTCCAGCACGTTCCACACCTCGTCGCCGCGGTCGCTCACGAAGTCTCGTTCGGCGTCGATCGTGATCATGGCCGATTGGCGTTTCCAGGGAAGATTCGGGTCGCGGCCCAGCGCGGCCAGCTTGGCGGCCCAAGCGGCGTGCTGCGCGGGTTCGTCGTCCTCGCCCCCATCCGATTGATCAATCGGATAAGCCGCCCGCTCTTCTGCCGGAATTCGGGAACACCACAACGCGACGTCGGGTGGCGCGGTCGGCGCAACCGGCGACAACTGGGCTCGCCGCCGCGCCGGATGGTCAGCGTAGGCCGGCATACAGTCGCTCGGCGAGTGAATGATTGTCGCGCCGGCATCGCGCGCCCGCGACAACACCTGATTCAAACGCGGCCCAAACTGTTCGAGTCGATCGACGGCCCGCCGGCAATGATGGTAGTCCCACACGTCGCAAACAATGATCGCAGTCTCCGATGGTTTCCAATCCTCGACCCGTTGCAGGGTGTGGTAGGCATTCGTGTCGGCACGCGTCTCGCGTTGGTATCGCAATCGCAATTGCCAGGACGAGTCGGACAGCCCACGAGCGGCCGGCGCCGCGGTGAAAACCGTCGCCGCGACTGTCGACAGCCTGCTGGGGGAAGGGGCTCGTTCGCTCGCGAGCACGTCCGAACCTCGCCAGCCCGCCGGCAAGACAGCAGTCAGCAAGAGACCGGCCAGCAACATATTGGCCATCAAGAGACCGGCCAGCAAGACATGCGCCAGCAAGGTGCCAGCTAGCCGGACCCCAACGAGCCAGCGAGCCAACCGGCCAGCCATCCGGCCGGCGACGAGACGGGTGGAAGGGCCACCGCAGGGACGCTCGCGTGGACAAGCAAGGGCACGGGCCGCGCGAAAGTGGCGGGAAAGAGGCATAGCGGCAGGCTCCGGGGAACGCAGGCCAATCGAGGGTAATCCGTCCCGCCCATGATATCCGACGCCCCGAATGGTCGTGATCGGTCGGTCTTCGAGAACGCGATTGGCGGAGTGGACGGGAGCGCATGAAGGACAACGCCTCCATGCGGGCCTCTCTCCGCGAGAAGTGCCGATTTGCGAAAAACGATCAGTCAAGACCCAAAAAAACTTGGATGGTGGATGTTGATGGCCCGACAAAACTGTTAAAACCATGTAGGGGGATTTTTTGCCGGGCGTTTCCCCTATTAGAGTGGTATCGCGATGGTTTCGAGCCAGCGTCGGCAAGCATTTCGGGGGCGCCTCCGAGGTGCCTGGGGACGCTGGCGGGACTCGAACCGGCGGTGACGCCCGCGCGGGTGGGTCGCGTAAGACGTGGCCTGCTAAACGTGGCCTGTTCGAATGGGAGTTTGAGTGACGTATGTCGATTCGCTTGTTGGTAGCCGACGATCACGAAGTGGTGCGGTGCGGCCTGCGAAGTGTGTTCCAGGGTACGGATGTCGTGGTGGCGTTGGAGGCGGAGAGCGGTGAGGAAGCCGTAACCAAAGCCAAGAAGGAGAAGGACAAGTTCGATGTTGTCCTGCTCGATGTGCGGATGGCGGACGGGGACGGTTTGAACGCGTTGGGGCGGATCAAGCTGGACCGGCCCGATCTGCCGATCGTGATGTTCTCCGCGTACGACAATCCCACTTACATCGCGCGGGCCGTAGCGCTTGGGGCATCTGGGTACATCCTGAAGGGTTCCAGCCGCGAAGAGTTAGTGGACGCCGTCGTGAAGGCGGCGGCGGGCGACAACACCTGGACGCGGGACAACCTGCGGCGCGTGACGGGCGCTTTGGCGACCCCGCGGTTGAACATCGATTCCGAGGTGCCGTTGACCCGGCGCGAGAGCGAAGTGCTAAAACTGCTGGCCAGCGGCGCGACGAACAAGGAAATCGCGCGCGGGCTGAACATCAGTTACGAGACGGTCAAAGAGCACGTCCAGCACATTCTGCGGAAAATTGGCGTTTCCGATCGCACGCAGGCGGCGGTGTGGGCCGTGCGGAAGGGATTGTTGCAATGAGCAAGGCGACGGACATCCGCGTCAAGCATGTCGAGACGAAAACCAACCGGTTCACGTATCGCACGCCGATCAAGTTCGGCGGTCGCGTGGTTGTGGACGCGGTGGTGTTCGATGTCGAAATGGAGGTCGAGACGCGGGATGGCCGGCGTGGACGCGGCGTAGGCTCGATGCCGATGGCCAATGCCTGGGCGTGGCCCAGCCGGGTTGTCGGTGGCGAGCAGGCGTTGGCGGCAATGATGGCATTCGCCGAGCGTTTTCCGGGGCGGGCGGTCGACTGCGGTGCGGTCGGCCACCCGCTCGAAATCAGCCATGCTTGGGCTTCGTTGTACGGCAGCCTGGCGGCCGAGATTGCGGCGGAAATGCAACTTGCCGAGCCGTTGCCGGTGCTCGCGCAGCTGGTGGCTGCCAGTCCGGTCGAGGCGGCGGTGCATGACGCCTATGGAAAAACGCTTGGCGCCAACAGCTATAACTTGCTCGGGCCCGATTATGTCAACGCCGACCTCTCCCACTATCTGTCGGCGGAGTTCCAGGGCGAGTATTTGGATCGCTACACCCGGCGGGAACCGCAATCGCGTTTGCCGCTCTATCATTTGGTCGGTGCCCTTGATCCGCTTGAGGCGGCCGATGTGGCGGCGCCTGTCGGTGATGGTCTTCCGGAAACGTTGGAAGAGTGGATTGGATACAACGGCCTAACGCATCTAAAAATAAAATTGGCGGGCGACGACTTGGCGTGGGATGTCGACCGGGTCGTGGCGATCGACCGCGTCGCCGAACGGGCGCAGGCGCGGCGCGGGTGCGTCTCCTGGAACTATTCGCTCGACTTCAATGAAAAGTGCGCCAGTGTCCAGTATGTGCTCGACTTCCTGGCCCAAGTCGAAACGCGTTCCCCGCGGGGACTGGCGCGGGTTCAGTACATCGAGCAACCGACCCACCGAGATTTGCGGGCGTTTCCGGAAAACCGGATGCACGCCGCCGCGCGGATCAAGCCGGTGGTGATCGACGAATCGCTCACCGACTTTTCCAGTCTCTTATTGGCCCGCGAATTGGGTTACTCAGGCGTGGCGCTGAAGGCGTGCAAAGGGCACTCGGAGGCGTTATTGATGGGAGCGGCGGCCCAGAAATACGGACTGTTCCTGTGCGTGCAGGATTTGACCTGTATTGGCAGGTCGTTCCTGCACTCGGCAAGTCTGGCGGCCCGCATTCCAACCATCGCGGCGATCGAAGGAAACGGCCGTCAGTACTGTCCGGCTGGCAATGCCGGTTGGGATCAGCGATTCCCGACGATGTTTACCATTCGCGACGGATCGGTCGGGGCGGGCGCCCTGACAGGACCAGGGCTCTGGGGCGAGTAGGTTTGGGCATCCCGGAGTCCACCGAGCCTTCGAGGCAGCGGATGACGGGCGACCCCAAATAACTTCCCGAGAGGAACCACGAATGAAACGTATCCTACGAATCTAAAGGGGGACACCATGGAATGCGATTGGTGCTAAACGGTGCCGCGACGCCGAGAACGTCGCTCGCGTCCTCATAGGTCGATGGCGAACTCGCATTAGGCCAGTTTGCTGACGTACCTGCTGACTGGAGCTGATCGTCCAGACGTTCTGGTCGGCTTGAGCCAGAAAAGCATTAAATGACTGGCAATGTTCGCATTTGCAGGTGAGGGCTTGTGCCCAGTCAAAGCCGGAAGGGTTTTCCAGACGGGTTTGCACGTGGGCAAGGCAGGCCTGCTGCAGTTT
>CAIXSC010000747.1 GCA_903921945.1 uncultured Planctomycetaceae bacterium | reverse complement strand
CGTGCCGCGTCCCATGAGCGGCGAAACGATCAGTTCCGGTCGCGAGTCGCCATCCAGATCGGCGAATTGCATGCGATGCACGGTTGGCTCTTCGCCGATTGGATACAGATTCCACGGTTTGCCCGGCAAGTCGCCTCGGCGGATCCACTGGATGGTGCCGCCCGTGTTCGTGTCGAACGGCCGCCAATCGGCGCCGACGGCGAAGTCCAACTGCCCGTCGCCGTCGATGTCGGCCGGCGCAAAACAGACGTTATCCTTCTTGGTCTGTCCCGGCACGGTCAAAATATGTTCGTTCCAATTCGGATTTTCCAGCCACAAAATCCGATCCGAATCGACGATCGCGATGTCTAATCGTTTGTCGCCGTTCATGTCGAGCAGTCGGACGGCGTACCCGACGGTCAACCGCGTTGGCAATTCCTGGTCACGGAGCGTGATCTCGCCGGCCTCGCCCCGGGCCGGGAACGCCACGCCGCCGATCGCCAGGGCGACCCAGGCGGTCAAGGTGGCAACTAAGGCGAGTCGGAGACCGCCACGCGTGGTCTGAGGATTGCCGTGCGAATGGCTGTGCGAAAGGCCGTGCGAAAGGCCGTGCGAACTGCCGTGCGACGCGACTTGGCGGGGGCGGGGACAAGTGATGGGGGGAGTCGCGTGACGGGTAAGTTGGAGAGCGAATCCGGAGCGTTGGAACAAGCGGGTTGGGTCAGGCATGGAAACTACGCCGTAGGGGTTGGAAAGCGGATAGCCGGGCGGCATTTTTGACGAAAACCAAGAGTGACGCCAGGAATTGCCGGGAAAAAGCGTCCTGGTGGCATTTTTCCGGTTGGGCCGGGGAAGTATTTTAGGATCAGTTCGGGGAGAGACGTTGGGGCGGCGTCTTCCGCCGCACGGGTTGTCGATTAAGGAAGGCACGAATATATGACGGAATACGACTTCGCCACTGGATCGGGAGAGCGTCCCCAGTCGACGGTTCCGCGGGAGCCGTTCCACATTCGGTTCGCCGATCGAGTGAATCGCTTGCCGCCGTATCTGTTCGGTCGGATTAACGCGTTGTTGTACCAAAAACGGCGGTCGGGCCTGGACGTGATCGACATGGGAATGGGCAATCCCTCCGATCCGCCGCAGGACATCGTCATCGAGAAACTGACCGAGGCGGCCCACGATCCGGACAACCACGGCTACAGCAAGTCGAATGGCATTCTCAATTTGCGGCGCGAAGTCGGCGCGAAGTACTTGAAGAAGTACGGCGTGCGGCTCGACCCGGACGCGCAGGTCATCACCTGCTTGGGCTCCAAGGAAGGCTTCAGCCACCTGTGCTTGGCGTTGATGGGGCCGGGCGACAACGCGATCATCCCGGCGCCGTATTTTCCCGCCCACATGTACGCCGTCGCGCTCGCGTCCGGAAACGCGATCGCCTTGGAGGTGGCCGACCAGGACAAGTTCCTGTCGAACATCGCGTACACGTGCCAGCATCTGTACCCGGCTCCGAAACTGCTGGTCGTGAATTACCCGCACAATCCGTCGACGGTGACGGTGCAGCCGGACTTCTACGTCGAAGTCGTGAAACTGGCCCGGCGGTATGGGTTCATGGTCATCAGCGATTTCGCCTACGCCGACGTGGCGTTCGACGGGTATCAGCCGCCGAGCTTCCTGTCGGCCCCGGGCGCGTTGGAGGTGGGGGTCGAATTCACGACGATGAGCAAGGGGTACAACATGGCCGGCTGGCGTGTTGGCTTCTGCTGCGGCAACGCGGAAATGGTGCGGGCGCTCGGCACGATCAAGGGTTACTACGATTACGGCATGTTCCAGGCGATCCAGATCGCCGCGATCGTCGCGCTGCGGCACACGGACGCCGCCGTCGAGGCTCAGTCCCGGATTTACGAAGGCCGCCGCGACGTGCTGATCGAAGGGCTGCGTCGGCTTGGCTGGACGATGGAAGTGCCGCGAGCCGGCATGTTCGTCTGGGCGAAGATTCCCGAGCCCTGGTCGAGCCGCATGAGCACGATGGATTTCGCGATGATGTT
>CAIXSC010000746.1 GCA_903921945.1 uncultured Planctomycetaceae bacterium | reverse complement strand
GAGACGCGGCATGAAATGCTGCAAGGCGTCGAGGGCGGACTGCCGCCGCTCAACGGGTTCGTGATGACCACGCTGAAGGAAAGCCCGCTGGTGGAATGTGTCATCCGCTCTCCCGATCCGGGAGAGGCGGCGAATGCGACGATCCTCGCGAGTTGGACCTACGGACTGGGGCGCACGGTGGCATTCACGACGGATGCTGGGGACAAGTGGGCTTCCGCGTGGCAGAACTGGGAGCATTACGATAAGTTTTTCAGCCAGATGGTGCGGTGGTCGATGCGGCCGCTGGGCGACAACGGAAAGTTTTCCGTGGCGTTGGACCAGCGGGACGGCCGGGTGCGGGCGACGGTGACAGCGTTGGACAACAACGACGAGTTCTTGAACTTCCTCAACATCGCCGGCGCTGCGCTCGACCCGAAGTTGAACCCCATTGATGTGAAGATCGAACAAGTCGGACCGGGGCGGTATGTGACCGAGTTTCCCGCGACGGCCGCCGGCTCCTACTTCCTGACGCTGAATCCGGGCAAAGGCTTCGCGCCGCTTTTGGCCGGCGTCAACGTGCCGTACTCGCCCGAGTACCGTGATCGGGAAACGAACGAGGCGCTGCTGTTGTCGCTCGTCCGCTTGCGGCCCAAAGACGGTGGCGAGGGGAAAGTGATTGAAGGGCGGTTGGTCGCCGGCGCCGACTTCGCCGATCTGTTGCGGACAGACACATTCCGGCATGATCTGGCGAAGGCGGTGAGCAGCCAGAATGTGTGGCCGTGGGTCCTGGTGGTCGGCTCGGTGTTGTTCCTGGCGGACGTGTTCGTTCGACGGGTGCAGGTCTCTTTCGAGTGGCTGGCTCCAATCTGGGGTGCGATTCGGCGACGGTTTCGGGGCGGCGAGGAACCGGCTGCCGACGACTCCCGATTGGAGCGGCTCCGCAGCCGCAAGTCGGCGATTGCCGGCCAATTGGAAGAGCGGCGGGCGGCGACGCGGTTCGAACCAAGCGCCGAGGAAATGCAAGGTCCGGCGGCGCCCTTGCCGCTGGCCGATAGCGAGTTGCGGGCCGACACCCGTCCGGCATCGTCGCCGGCCGGTGGCAGCCGTTTGACCCCGGCCGGGGCCGAGGCGGAATCCTACACGTCGCGTTTGCTGAAGGCGAAGCAGCAGGCGCGTCGCGACACTCAATCGCAGTCCGATGAGGGAACACCATGAGTTCGGCAAGCCAGGGCGGTGCGGCAGGTGCGACAGGAGCGACAGGAGCGGTAGGCGCCACAAGCGCCGCCGAACTGCAGCAGCAGGCGGAAGAGTTTCGGCGGCGTTACAAGGCCGTGCGTGATGAGATCGGCAAGGTCATCGTCGGTCATGACGAGATTGTCCACGGGGTGCTCGCGTGCTTGTTTGTCGGTGGCCACTGCCTCCTCGAAGGAGTGCCAGGGTTGGGCAAAACGCTGCTCATTCGCAGCTTGGCCCAGGCGCTCAACCTGGAATTCAGCCGTATCCAGTTCACTCCGGACTTGATGCCCTCGGATATTCTGGGGACGAACATGGTCGTGGAGACGCCGGAGGGTCGGCGGCAATTCGAATTCCAGAAGGGACCGATTTTCACGCAGCTTTGCTTGGCGGACGAAATCAACCGCGCCACGCCGAAAACGCAATCCGCGTTGCTGGAAACGATGCAGGAAGGGACGGTCACGGTTGCCGGCGTGCGGTACGAATTGACCAAGCCGTTCTTCGTGATGGCGACGCAAAATCCGATTGAGCAAGAGGGAACGTATCCGCTTCCCGAGGCCCAACTGGACCGCTTCTTCTTCAAGTTGGTCGTCGGGTACTCGACGCGCGAAGAGCTGTCGACGATTGTCGATCGGACGACGCGGGGCGTGAAGTTCGAGCCGCAGGCGGTGATGGACGGCAGCGAAATCCGCAAATGGCAGCAGTTGATCCGTCAAGTGGTGCTCGCGTCGCATGTGCAGGATTATCTGGTGCGATTGACGCTGGCGACGCACCCGGGCGGCGAGTTCGCGTTGCCGCCAACCAACAAGTATCTGCGATGGGGCAGCAGTCCCCGCGGCGCCCAAACTTTGGCGCTCGCCGCCAAGGTCCGCGCGTTGCTCGAAGGACGCTACAACGTCAGCTTCGAGGACGTGCGGCGGGTCTACCTGCCGGCGATGCGTCATCGGGTGATTTTGAATTTCGAAGCCCAGGCCGAATCGATCGACACCGATCGTGTGTTGCTCGAAATCCTCGAATTGCTGCCCGAGAAAGCGGATTCGGCGCCCGTCGTCGCGGCCTTGGCTCGATAGACGCCGGCAAGCGCGGTCGCGTTCGCGCCCGGTCGATGAGAATTGTCGGGAAGGAGAGAGTCCTGTGACCGAACCATCCGCCACTTCGGCGTTGCTGAGTCCGCAATTGATGGCGCAGTTGGAGCGGTTGGAGTTGGTTTCCCGCAAAATATTTCGCGGGCGGATGAAAGGGGAGCGGAAGAGTCAGCGCAAGGGGCAATCGGTCGAGTTCTCGGACTTCCGCAACTACGTGCCGGGCGACGACCTGCGGTTCATCGATTGGAATTTGTACGCCCGGCTGGACCGGTTGTTCCTGAAGTTGTTTCTCGAAGAGGAAGACCTCCATTTTTTCACGCTGATCGATGCCAGCGCCTCGATGGACTTCGGCGAACCGTCGAAGTTGGCGTTCGCCAAGCAGTTGGCGGCGGCGTTGGGGTTTATCGGGCTATGCCGAGCCGATCGGGTAAAGATCGAGACGCTGGGCGGCGCCCGTTCGCGGCCCGCACCCGTGCTGCGCGGACGGAAGAGTCTGTGGCGGATGCTGGAATATCTGGAGGGGATTCGCCCCGAACTGAACGTGCCGCTGTCCGAGGGCATTCGCGATTTCTGCTTGCGCAACGCGGGGAAAGGGATTGTCGTCCTGATCAGCGACCTCATGGATAAGAACGGCTACGAGTCCGCGTTGAGGTGGCTCATCGCGCAACGGGTCGACATCTACGTGATCCATGTCCTGTCGCCCGCCGAATTGCGGCCGGATTTGCAGGGCGATTTGAAGTTGGTGGACTGCGAAGATCGGGACGTGACCGAATTGACGATTAGCCGTCCGCTGCTCGATCGGTACGAGAAGACGCTGGCGGCGTTCGTGAACGGGGCGCGCGAGTTCTGTTCGCGGCGCGGCGTGAGTTACGTGATGGCGAGCAGCCAGACGCCCGTGGAGGATTTGGTGGCGACGTACTTGCGGAAGCGAGGGCTGGTGCGATGAGCGGCCTGTTCAACAACACGCTGCAGTTATGGCAGTGGGCCGTGCTGGCGGCTGTGCCTCCGCTCATCGTGCTGTTGTACTTTTTGAAGCTCAAACGCCGGCCGGTGGAAGTGCCAAGCACCTATCTGTGGCGCCGGGCCATCGAGGATCTGCACGTCAATTCGATCTGGCAGCGCATCCGCCGAAATGTGCTGTTGTTCCTCCAGTTGCTGCTCGTCGCGTTGATCATGATGGCCGTGCTGCGGCCAGGCTGCCGCGGCACCACACTTGTCGGCGATCGATTCATTTTTCTGATCGATACTTCGGCGAGCATGGGTGCGAAGGAACCCGGAGGAACGCGATTGGAGTTGGCGAAACGGCGCGTGATCGAGTTGGTCGATCAGATGTCGCGCGGCGATGTGGCGATGGTGATCAGTTTCTCCAACGAGGCGCGGATCGAGCAGTCGTTCACCGACAATCGGCGTCTTTTGCGGGAGCGGGTGCAGCGTATCCAAGGCACGGCGCGGCCAAGCGACGTGCTGGAGGCATTGCGAGCGGCATCGGGCTTGGCGAATCCGGGACAGTCCAGCGAGGCGGGCAGTCCGGTCGACGCACAGGTGGCCGGCGCGTTGCCGGCGACGTTGTATCTGGTGTCGGATGGCGGCTTCCAGCAAGTTCCCGAGTTCGCGTTGGGGAATCTCGAACCGCGCTACGTGCGGATCGGCGCCGCCGCGGCGAATGTGGGGATCGTCGCGTTCACGACAGAGCGTAACACGGAAAAGCTGGACCAGGTCCAAGCGTTTGCGCGGTTGGAAAATCGCGGTGTGGAGCAGGCGGTGGTGGAGGCTTCGCTCTATCGCGGCGAACTGCTTCTGGATGCCCAGAAGGTTGTCCTGCCGGCAGGTGGCGGCGGCGGGGTGCGGTTTGAGCTCCGCGATCCCGAACCGGGCGTGTTGCGGCTGGCGATCTCGGCGTCGGACGCTTTGGCAGTGGACAACGAGGCTTTCGCGGCGATCAATCCGCGAAAGCCAGCGACCGTTTTATGCGTAACGCCGGGCAACTCGGCCTTGCAGACAGCTTTGGAAACCTCGGCTGCCAAGCGGCTTGCCACCGTCACCTTCGTGGCGCCGACATTTTTGGAGGATCCGGACTACGAGCGGCGCGCGTCCGCGGGCGACTTCGATTTGGTGCTGTATGACCGCTGCGCGCCGAAGAACATGCCGTTGGCGAGCACCTTCTTTTTGGGAAGCGTCCCGCCAGGGGAAGTTTGGTCCAGCGGCGGCAAGGTTTCGCCGGTAGCGATCATCGACGTCGAGCGTTCGCATCCGTTGGTGGCGATGCCCGATCCCACGCACGTGCGAATCGTCGAAGGGTTTGTCGTGAAAGGGCCAAAGGGCGCTCGCACGCTGCTCGATTCGCAAGACGGACCGCTGTTGGCGATTGCGCCGCGGGAGAGTTTCGAGGACGCTGTGCTCGGTTTTACGCTGGTCGATGCGGATGGCAAGGGTGGGATTCAGGCGAATACGGACTGGCCGCGCTGGTACAGCTTTCCGGTGTTCTGGCAAAACGTGCTGGGGCACATGGCGGGTGGCACTCAGTCCGAATCCGCGCCGACGGTGCAGCCGGGGGAGACGTTGGCGTTCCGCAGTCTGGTGCCGGTCGAGACAGTGCGCGTCCGCGGTCCCGCAGAGGTGAATACGGACGAGTTACGGCGGTCGGGGCAGGGGTATTTCCAGTTTGGAGCGACCGATAAGCCGGGGCTGTATTCGGTGTATGAAGGAGATTCGCCGGAGCCGAGCCAGTGGTTCGCCGTGAACTTGTTTGACGGTCGGGAGACCGATTTGACACCGCCCGCCGATGTGACTATCGGCGCGTCCCAGGTGACGGCCGCGAGCGGTGGCGGTCAGGCGGGGCGCCGCGAGTTGTGGAAATGGCTGCTCGGGGCGGGCGTGTGCGTCCTGGTCTTCGAGTGGTACGTGTACAATCGGCGGGTCTATTTGTAGGATGCGAGCGGGTTTGTTCCCGGCTGCTGTCCGTTCCTCACCTTGTGTTCCAGGAAGTTTGCATGAAGGTCGCCACGATCGTCACCAACCGCGGCACTATCCGTGTCCGTCTGCACGCTGACAAGACTCCGAAGACGGTCGCCAATTTCGAGAAGTTGGCGGGACAGGGGTTTTATAACGGCTTGAAGTTCCATCGAGTGATCGCCGATTTCATGGTGCAAACCGGCTGCCCATCCGGCAATGGCACGGGAGGTCCAGGCTACATGTTCGCGGATGAGTTCCATCCGGAACTTCGGCATGACGGGGCCGGTGTGTTGTCGATGGCCAATCGCGGCCCGAACACGAACGGCTCGCAATTCTTCATCACCCATGTGGCCACGCCGTGGCTGGACAACAAGCATTCGGTTTTTGGCCGGGTGATTTCCGGGCAAGAAGTGGTCAATGCGATTGCCCAGGGCGATATCATGCAGCAGGTGAATGTGACCGAGGAACCTGATGCGCCCTAAGGTCCGCTTATGAGCCCGCTGGACGATTCCCCCGCCGCACCGGCCGATTCCCATGCGCTGTCCGCAGGGACATCGCCTGCGGCGGTGTCGTCGGTTGGCGGATCGCTCGAGGCTGCTCAGCGGGTGGGGTGCGAGCCGCGGAACGCCGCTTTGCAAGCCGCTGATTCACCAACCGCGGCGATCGAGATCTCTGGTCAGGAGCCTCCCTCCCCCGGGGACATTCCGCTGGTGCTCGCACTGCCAGTGTTGGAGCCAACGAGCACCGCCGCCCCTGAGCGAGGCGAGCAGGAGACGAGCGAGCAGCAGGAGACGAGCGAGCAGGAGAGTGCGGAGCGGGCGGCGGACGTCGTACACGTGAATCTGGCGTCGCGGGCGGCGTACCGATTGACGTGGTGCCTGACCTTGTTGGGATTTTTGCTGGTTCTGATCTCCGGGCTGCCGCTGTTGGTGGAAGAGCTGCAGTATCGGCTGGAGCGAGGCCGACTGAGGGCGCGGGTGGAGAACGCCGCGCGGTGGCTGGACCAGCAGCCGCTCGGCGAGTTTTCGCGAGCGTCGGAGATGGTGTCCCAGCGTGTCGGCCCGAGCGTCGTTCACATCAACATTGCGGATGAGAGTCTCGAGGAGGAAGCGGCGGCCCGGGACAAAGCGGGCAGCGACACTCTTTTGGACGAAAACGGGTTGCCTCGTCGCCGCCCTCGTCGCCGGCCGGAGACCGGCCAGGGATCGGGCGTGGTGATGGACGAGGAGGGCCACATCGTCACGAATCGCCACGTGATCGAGGATGCCAGACGGATCGAGGTGGTGTTGAGCGACGGGCGTCGTCGGCCGGCGGTGGTGGTGGGCGTGGACGAGCCGACCGATATCGCGGTGCTTAAAGTGGATGCGCCCGGGGTGATTGCGGCCGAGTGGGGCGATAGCGAGTCGTTGGAAGTCGGAGCGCTCGTGTGGGCGGTCGGCAGTCCGTTTGGCTTGGAACGAAGTATCACGTTTGGCATTCTGAGCGCGAAGAATCGCGCCGGTTTGGCGGGTACCCCTTTCCAGGATCTGATGCAGAGCGACGCGGCGGTGAATCCGGGCAATAGCGGCGGGCCGCTGGTCGATGCGCAGGGGCGAGTGATCGGCATCAACACCGCGATTGTTGGCGCGGCGTACCAAGGGGTGAGCTTCGCGATTCCGAGCCAAGTCGCCGAGCGGGTCTATCGCGATTTGAAGACCCGTGGCGCGGTGGCACGGGGGTGGCTGGGCATCGAGCCGCAGACCGTCGACGAGCAACTTGCGAAGGAACTTGGTTTGGCCGACGAGCAACGCGGGGCTTTGGTGCGGCGATTGGCGGATGTGCCGTTGGGCGAAGAGCTACCGGCGCGGTCGGCGGGCATTCGACTGGGGGATGTGATTCAGTCATGGAATGGCCGGCCGGTGGAAACGGCGGACGGATTGATCGCCAACGTAAGCCAAACGCCTGTGGGCGAGAGAGTGCCGGTCAAGGTCCTTCGCGATGGCGAAGCATTGGAGCTCGAAGTGACCGTGGGGCGTCGACCGCCCACGCCGCGTTAAGCCGCGGATCTTCTGTCACGTTCAACGAAGCCGTCTCTTGACCTTGATTCGCGGGAATCCGCCATGCCGACATCCACCGATCCTCTTCGCGGCCCGTTGCGGCCCGGTCGACTGTTCGCGATTGTTTTGGCGAGCGTCTTCGCGATCGAGACGGCATTGATGGTGGTGTTGCCGGGGTTGCTACCGGATCGGCATCGAGATTTGTTGATGGTGCTGGCGGACGGCTTGGTGCTTACGGCTGTCTTAGCCCCGATTCTTTGGGTGGCTGTGATCCGGCCGTTGCAGCAACTGGTGGTGCTGCGCACCGTGTTGCTGCAACGCGTCCTCACGATTCAGGAGGAGGAGCGAGGCCGAGTGGCTCGCGAGATGCACGACGGGCTTGGGCAGTCGCTGACCAGCATGTTGGTCGGCCTTCGGGCGGTGGAAGAATTGACAAGTGAACCGCCCGTGAAGCGTCATCTGGAGGAACTGCGCCGGATCGCCAGTTCGACCCATGATGAGATCCGTCGAATCGCGCGTGGCCTGCGTCCCAGCGCGCTGGATGATGTCGGTTTAGCGGCGGCGTTGGAACGCTTTTGCCAGGATCTGTTCGCGGCCACCGCGGGGCAGGTCGAAGTAAGCTTGGAGGGGTTTGCGGATCGCGAGCGGGTCCCGATGGAGTCGGCGGTCGAGACGGCCTGCTTTCGCATCGTCCAGGAAGCGACCGCCAACGCGATCCGCCATGGCGGCGCGCGGCGCATTCGCGTTACACTCTCGCAAGCCGGGCCGAAGCTCGAATTGGCGATCGACGACAACGGCCGGGGTGCATCAGCGATCGCTCCCGATCCGGCTGCCAGCGCCACGCCAGCCGATTCACTCGGGTTGTGGTCGATTCGCGAGCGTGTGGCGCTGTTATCGGGCAGCGTTGAGATGCGTTCGCTAGCCGGGCAGGGAATGTCGCTGCTCTGTCGGTTTCCCTTTCATAAACCGGAGGACGAACCGCCGCATGTCGAAGATTCGAGTACTTGTCGCCGATGACCATGCCGTGCTTCGTGCGGGCTTGCGACTTCTGATCAACACGCAACGCGACCTGGAAGTGGTGGGAGAGACGGGCGATTTCATGGCCACCCGGGACGCTGTTTCCCAATTGGAACCGGATGTCGCGACCATCGATCTGTCGATGCCGGGTGGCAATGGTATTCGGCTGGTCGAGTGGCTTTCGCGAGAATCGCCGCGCACTCGGTTGTTGGTCCTCTCCATGCATGACGATCCGGCGTACGTCCGCATGTCGCTGGCCGCCGGCGCCGCCGGCTACGTCATGAAGAAGTCGGCCGATACCGAGTTATTGGAGGCCATTCGCACGGTCGCCCATGGAAGGACGTATTTGCCGCGGTTGCCGGAGGACGGCGCCTCAGTCCATCGGTCGGCAGCGGGAATTTCAGGCAGCGCTGCAAGCGGGACCACGAGCGGCACGTCGGCTGGATTGGCCGCCGGTTCGACGGCAAGCGCAGTGACAAACGCGACGGTAAGCGGCGCAACGACGGCAAACACCGCAGCGTACGGGACGGCAAATGGGACGGCAAACGCCGCGGTAAGCGAGTCGGCGGATAGGCTTTCGGACGGAATGGTTGGCGGTGGTCGCGGCCAGAGCGGCAGATTCGGTGGGGCCGGCGTTCCTTCCCGCATGCACGACGGCGCCGGATCACCGCCAGCCCACGGGGCGTTCGATCGACCGGGGCCGATGTCGGATGCCGCATCGACGCCAACGTCAGCCTCGTTATCACAGCGGGACTCGGCGCGGAACTCGTTCGCGGACTTGAGCGAGCGGGAACGGCAAGTTTTATTGCTTGT
>CAIXSC010000745.1 GCA_903921945.1 uncultured Planctomycetaceae bacterium | reverse complement strand
GAAGGCTTGAAGAACTCAACCGTCGTCCGCGATAACGCCGCGCTCGGCTGCTTCGCGATCCGACCGATGGGAGTCATAGAGGCGATACGACACGCCATCGAGAACGCGGCCAAGGCGTAGCGATCTGGATTCCCCCGCCTCCGTTTCGACGCCGGGTCATCGATCGCTGTGCGGATTCGTCCTGAAACGTGGCGGCGAAGAAACCGATCTACCAAGAAGAACCGATGATGAGCTCACTTGGGACGCTCAACTGGTTTGGCGGTCCGCCTCGCCACAGTGAACGTACAAATTGAGCATTTGCCCTTGCACGCGGATGGCGCGAAGCAAAGCCCGCACCTGCTCGCCCGAGATGGCCGTCGGCAGATTGTCGGTGATGTCTTCCAGCTCATCGATCATCGCCGCGTGCTGGTCAGTGGCTGCCTGCATGCGCAAACTCAACCTCGCCCAGGCCTCGGCAAGTTTGTTGTCGTCCAGCAGCGCGTCGGGATCTTCGACATGGTTGGCTAACAACAGACATAGCCGTGCGACATCCCGTAACGACGCCGCTGGCGCCAACCGTTCGATTCTCTCCGCCAACTGTTGACAGTTCATCCATGCGATCCTTGCGTCCGCGTAGCCGGCTCAATCCACGATCTAACGCTGGGAAGCCTTATCGCCGCCATCGGAAGCGGCGGCCTTCGACATCCCTTCGCCTCAACTGTAGCTCGGGACGCGCTAGGGCCAAATAATTTGGCGAAAAACAACCGGTTCCTCCGATCATGCGTTTCAACTCTAACGGTTGTAACCATTGTAGGACCCGGACATCGAAAAGCGTCCTAAAAACGCGTAGGATCGCCGCGCACCGGATCGCCGCGCACCGGATCGCCGCGCACCGGATCGCCGCGCACCGGATCGCCGCGCACCGGATCGCCGCGCACCGGATCGCCGCGCACTGGATCGCCGCACGCGGGAACTGGGGCTACTTTGCCGTGCAATCGGAAAAGAAACGACCGAGTCGGCGAGAGAACCGAACCGATCGAACAGAGCACTCCCCAGCCGCTGGTCGCACACGGCAAAGCATCGGCTCCCAGCAACAGTGCACCGCCCGCCAAGTTCGGTCGCATGCTCGACGCACACGACACGGCGCACGGTTCGAGATCGCCGCGTGTGTCTTGGCGATCGTTCCTGTCATTCCTCAGAGGGCCGGACAGCGGCGGTGACTATCCGCCCAACAGTCCGTAGCGCGTCAACGATTGCCGCAGCTTTTGCTCGCTGGCCGTATCGAGCGGTGTCATGGGCAATCGCAGTTCGCCCGTATCCCGGCCCAGGAGCTTCATCGCGGCCTTGATGGGGATCGGATTGGTGGAGAGTCCGAGCATGTCGCGACAGAGCGGGAACAGTTTGTGATGCAACGTGCGGGCTTGGGCTGCATCGCCGGCCAGAAACGCGCGGACCAACTGCCGCATATCGCCTGGCACAATGTTCCCCACCACGCTGATGACACCTTCCCCGCCGACGGACATCAGCGGCAGCGTCAAACTGTCGTCACCGCTGAGGATCGTCAGATTGGACATCGCGAGGATTTGCGAGGCTTGGTCGAGCGAGCCGGTGGCCTCCTTGACCATCGTGATGTTCGGCAACTCGCCCAAGCGGACGATCGTTTCCGGCTCGATGTTCTTGCCCGTGCGGCCAGGAATGTTGTAGACGCAAATCGGAATGCCCACCGCCTCGGCAACCGTCTTGTAGTGCTGGTAAAAACCTTCCTGGGTCGGCTTGTTGTAGTACGGAGCGACCATCAGGGAGGCGTCGGCCCCTTCTTTCGCGGCCCAGCGGGTCAGTCGCAACGCCTCGGCCGTGCTATTGGAACCTGTCCCGGGCATCACCTTGATCCGGCCTCGAGCCACCTGAATGACTTCGCTGATCACCCGCTCATGCTCGTCATGGCTGAGCGTCGGCGACTCGCCGGTTGTTCCAACGGGACAAAGGCAGTCGGTGCCGGCCGCGATCTGGAATTCGACCTGCTCGCGAAGCTTGGCATAGTCGACGGCGCCATCGCGAAACGGGGTGACAATGGCAACAGCGAGCCCGGCGAACGCGGATCCTTTGCGGGACATGGTAACAGCACCGTGGAGCGTGGTAGGCAAGAGGGGAATGACACAACAGCGAGACGAACGCGACGGCCGTCTCGGCCTGGGAAGTTTCGCATCATACGGATTTTACGGATTAGCCGCCAAGGGGCGGCGGATCCTCGGAGCGTTTGGATTGCGTTTGACCGCCCGCGGGGTCTTCTCCTATAACCTCGCCAGCCCAGTTACTGAGTAGACGGGCGTTAAGGCGATTCGATCCTGATTCCGGGGAGTGTCGATGAGTGCGGGCGAGGGAGCCGGTACGGAGTACAAGACGGTTCGTGGACGCGATTTTCCCACGCTC
This sequence comes from uncultured Planctomycetaceae bacterium, assembly GCA_903921945.1. Taxonomy (GTDB): domain Bacteria; phylum Planctomycetota; class Planctomycetia; order Pirellulales; family Pirellulaceae; genus CAIXSC01. The sequence continues at coordinate 10,310 of CAIXSC010000745.1, read as the reverse complement.
CGGCAATTCACGGTGTTTTTGGAAAACCGAGTCGGACAGTTGCTGGAGGTGGTCCGCCGCTTCGAAAGCAGCCAAGTGCGGATCGTCGCTTTGTCGCTCAACGAAGCCACCGAGTGCGCCTTCGTGCGGTTCTTGCTGAGCCATCCCGACGATGGCCGGGAAATCCTGGAACGAGCCGGCTTGGCGATGATCGAAAGCGATTTGATTGGCTTGCAGCTTCCGCCGGGTTCACAACCGCTGCTGCAAGTCTGCACGGCGCTGCTGCAAGCGGAAATCAATATCGTGCAGGCTTATCCGCTCATGATGCGACCGAACTCGCTGCCCGCCGTCGCCTTGATGGTCGACAACACCGACCTGGCTCTCGAAACGCTCGCCAACAAAGGCTTCACCATGCTCTCGGAAGCCGATTTACTGTCCGCCGACTAGCCAGCACGACCGCGATCATCAGCGAGTCGCGATGGCCGGCGAGCCGCGTCAGCTGGCGAACCGTGTAGGCTGACGGCCGCATCGGTTAGCGAGCCGCGTCGGTCAGCGAGACGTGTCAGTTAGCGAGCCGCGTCGGCTGGCGAACCGCGTCGGCTGACGGCCGCGTCGGTCAGCGAGCCGCGTCGGAACGTCGCTGTTTTCCGGCCGCCTTGCCTTCGGGCGTGTTGAGCCATTGGTCGGGAATCCGCAGCTCCTCGATCACCTTGCCGCCGATGATGGTCTCTTCGACGATGCGGGGAACGTCTTCGAGTTTGACGCCGCCGTACCAGATACCTTGGGGATAGATGACCAAGGTCGGTCCCCATTCGCATTGGTCCAAGCAGCCGGCTTGGTTAGCCCGCACTTGGCCATCCAGTCCCCGCGCCTTGAGCGCTTTCTTCAGGCAGTCGCGCAATTCGCCACTGCCCGCCGGGTCGCAACAACCCCGCGGGTGTCCGTCGGCCCGCTGGTTTCCGCACACAAATAGGTGATGGCTAAAAGCACTCATAGATCCCCGCGATTCCCCTTCTTCAAACCGCCCGAGCCGCCTCGAACGCACTCGTCAATCGAACGCACTCGTCGATTGAACACAATCATCGCTCGAACGCATCCATTGATCACGGTCGTACATCGATCGAGCGCGACCGTCGATCTAACTCGAAAACTGATCGAGCGAAACCGTCGATCGGAGGGCGTTCCTGTGGAAGCAATTCGTGCAGCGCGCCCAAAGCTTCGCCACCCAGGCCGCGGGAGACAACTCACGCCCTTCATCCTTCATCCTTCATCCCGCCCCCCTGACCGATTCGCTCGTTCCTCGATGCCGTCCACTATCCACGGAGCGGCCGTTGTCCCCAGGGTATGGGCATCGTCGGTGGCCGGCGATGCCGATCCCGCCGCACATCTTTCGGCCGATCCTTGAACCATGACACGAAGCGAACGAGTTGCTTGACCGCTTCTTCGTACGCCTGACGTCCCTTCTCCGGCGTCGCCAGTTCCGCTTCGCCAAGCACTCCCGTTTCGCTATAGCTGCTGGTCCAGGAGATGATTGTCGCCGGACCGGCCGCGAACAGATCAACCCAATTGAAAGGGCTGTTTTCCTCGTTGAAGCTGATCGTGCCGTTGCGAATTTGGTCTTGCCGGACGTTGTCGCCGTCAAGGTACATGTAGAGCGACGTTTCGAGTTCGCAGGCGTGGGCGCAGCCGCCGGGAAACTTGCTTTGACGCCAGCGCGGCAGGAACTCCTTGTCGACGGTCAGCAAGTTCCACCACGCGGCGAGGATGCACTCGGCGTCGGTTTCCAGATTGGTTCGGCGGGCGACCAAATCCAGATTCGGCATGTTCGAGCCATGGCCATTGAGCAGGATGATTTTCTTGAATCCGTGGTAGGCGAGCGACTTGGTGATGTCGAGCACATGGTGCATGAAGTGCTCGAAGTCATTGTTGATGGTTCCCGGAAAGTCCATGACATGGCCGGTGTAGCCGTAACAGACCGTCGGCAGGACCTTCATCTTGCCTGGAATCAACTGGCCGGCTCCGCGGGCGATGCCCGTGGGACAGACGATGTCGACATCCAACGGCAGATGATGGCCGTGTTGCTCGACAGCCCCGCACGGAATCACGCAGACTTGGCCTTGTTCGACCGCGTCGTTGATTTCGGGCCAAGTGAGCTTTTCGTAGCGATACTCCGTCTCCACGCGACTCGCCATCGGACTCTCCGTCGCTAAAACATTCCGGGCCGTCGCGTTGGATCCGCGTTCCCGGCTCGCTTGTGATTCCCACCTTTCAACGCTCGGTCAAAGTCGGGATGCTACACGCCAACGGCCCGGGTCCGCAATCGCTCTCGGCTTCTCCTCTCACCCACGACATCGCGGTGCATCCACCATGGCAACGACACCTTTGTTTCCCAAAGCGGCGGCGGTCGCGAACGCAGTTCCCGATCCCCCTATGCTCGGCCCGCGTTTGTGGCCCGCGGCCGTGATTCTCGCGGCGCAGCTTGCCGGTCTCATCTTGCAGATCACGCCGTCGATCAAGAACTCGAGCCGCTTTGGGATCATGATGGGTGTGCCCGCGTTGTGTCTCTTGCTGTTCACGGTCTGGCTGCTCTGCGCCAGCCGCATTCCATGGCTCGCGCGATGGGGCCTATTGGCCGCGATCGGCGGCGGTGGACTGGCGGCCGGTATCGGCGCCCACTCGACGATGTACGTTGCGATGTGGATCTACGGCGTGCCGCTGGCGATGTTGCTGTGCTTCGCCGGCCTGTCGAACCTGTTCCGCCAGTCACCTTCGAAACGGCAGGCGACCGCCGCGAGCCTCGTGCTTGCGGGGTGGGCGTTGTTCCCGCTGGCTCGCTTGGAAGGGTTCGATGGAGCCTACTGGCCGTCGCTTCGCTTCCGCTGGACATCAACAGCGGACAGCCGCCTTGAGGCGACGGCGGTGCGGGCCGGGAATCATGCCAACACCTCATCTACCGCCCCGGCCACGCCGTCTTCGACCTCGATGCCGCCAACAGCGGCCGCGGAAAGCTCGACGGGTAGCGCCCCGCCAGCGTCTGCGGCGGGCGTCGGGGACGCGACGGCAGTGATTGAACCGGGACCGAACGATTGGCCCGGCTTCCGCGGTGACCGGCGCGACGGCCATGCGCGACGCCCGACCACCTGGGAACAGTGGCGCGACGCGAATCCCCGTGAGCTCTGGCGTCGGCCGATCGGAGCCGGCTGGTCTTCGTTCAGTTGCGTTGGCGAACGGCTGTTCACCCAAGAGCAACGCGGCGAGAGCGAAATGGTTGTTTGCTACGACGCCAGCAGTGGCCAGGAACGATGGCGGCAAGCGAGCCCCAGCTGGTTTTCCGACGTCGTCTCGGGGGCGGGTCCGCGCGGCACGCCGACGTACCATCAAGGCAAGCTGTACACGCTCGGCGGGCGGGCTTTGCTAAGCTGCGTCGACGCCGTCACCGGCGACTTGATTTGGCAACGCGACCTGATGGCGGAGATCGAGGCCCAGTTGCCTGTCTGGGGATTTTCCTCGTCGCCGCTCATCGCAGGCGATACGGCCATCGTCTTCGCAGGCGGTTCCGAGGATCGAGGATGGCTGGGCGTTGGACTGGCGGATGGGGAACCGCGTTGGCATTGTTCCGGGACCGCGATGAACTTCAGTTCGGCCCAAAGGCTGCCAAGTTCGGCCGGCGAGATGGTGTTGTTGCCCAACATGAAACGGCTCGACGCCGTCACAGCGGCCGATGGCACGCTAGCCTGGACCTACAAGGTACCGGGCGACGCCGGCATGACGATTGTCCAGCCTCAACCACTGCGCGATGGCCGCATTGTGCTCCCGCGTGGCGATGGCGCGGGCGTGACGTTGATCGAACCGCGGAAGGTCGACGGCTCATGGTCGATCGTCGAGCAGTGGGATTCATCGGACATGCGTCCCTCGTTCAACGACTACGTGTACCACAACGGCCACTTGTACGGATTTAGCCAAAACCTGTTCATCTGTGTGGATGCCGCGACCGGCCGGAAACGCTGGAAGCAAGGCCGGTATGGTTTCGGCCAAGTCGTGCTGTTGGCCGATGACCAGGGCGGCGAAGGGGTGCTCGTCGTCCAAGCCGAATCCGGCGATATCGTCGTGTTGGCCGCCGACCCCGAACGCCATCAAGAACTCACAAGATTCCGCGGCGTCAGCGGCAAGACGTGGAATCATCCAGCGATCGCGGGCGGCAAACTCTTCATCCGCAACAGCGAGGAGGCGGCCTGTTTTGAGCTGCCGTAGCTAGCGCCCCCGCGGTTGGACACGCGCCCCGTCACGGAGCTGATCGCCAGGGTACTGCACGACCGACTCGCCAGCCGCAAGGCCGTCAAGCACTTCCGCTTCGCGGCCGTTTTGATGGCCGATCCGAACGCGTCGCAGGCGGGCCCGGCCGGCGTCCACCACGAACACGGCCCACTGGTCGCCATCACGAAACAGAGCGCCAGCGGGAACCACCAGCACATCGTCGGATTCCCATTCGACGATCCGCGCTTCGACCCGGAAGCCATCCCCGAGTCGTGGCCGATTCTCCTTCGTGGCGAGAAAGTCGGCGATCACGTTCACCCGTTGCTCTTCGACCCCGAGCGCCGAAACTTTGGTGAAACCGGACGGTTCCACCAAGCGGACGCGGGCTTCCAGCGGCTTGGGACCGCCCCACTGTTCGAGAAAAACTTTCGCCCCTGGCGGAATTCGCACCGCGTCGCTGGAAAGCACGTCGACCTCGATCTCCAAATCGCTCGGATCGCCAATCTCCACCAACGGCGCGCCGCCAGGCACCAAGCCGGCACTCTCCCGCACCACTCGAAAGACACGACCATCGATTGGCGAAAGAATGTCGAACTGTCCGGACAACGGCACGTCTCCCGCCCGGCTATTCGCCGCCGAGCCAGTCGCCACATCAGAACCAGTCGAAGGCGCCGGCGTCGTGCTCGGCGCAGCGGGCTTGGGCGACACATTGAGCGGCGATGGTTGGAAGCGGGCGAGCGCCGCGCGAGCCCATTCCCATTCGAAGCGAGCCACCTGTTGACCGAATTCCGCCGCGCGGCGCGATTCGGCGGCCAACCGTTCGCGGTGCTCCGCGGTCTCGAACTCTTCGCTGGTGATCGTGCGGGACGCAAGCAATCCACGCGCCCGTTCGAACTGATGTCGGGCCAGTTCCAGCGCCTCTTGCGACTCGGCCACGCGCCGTTCGGCTTGCTTCCAGGCCGCCTCGGCCGCCTGCGAGCGCGCTTCCGCTTGGGCGAGTGCGCGGGCATCGAGCAAATCGGGCGACTTCGGCAGTAGCGTGGCGAGCCGCGTGCGGCCCGCCACCAGCGGATCGCCGGCGCGGACCGTCACCCGCAACAACTCGCCTTCCAGCGGCGCCGAAACCAGATAGCGCTCCCGCACGCGCGTCCGTCCATCCTCGTCGATCGTGATGCGCAGCGGCCCGCGTCTCAGCGTCGCGACCTCCACTTCGACCGACCGCGGCCACAAGAAAAGCAACGTCGCGGCCAATCCGGGAACGAGCCAGACCAGCCACGTTGCTTGCTTCTTCCAGGCGATTTTCATAACGCACAAACGCCGTCGGAGTGTTCGAACCCAGTCTTGGAATTGTCCCGCGATCGATTCGCCGGTCAATCGCCATTCCATCCACCATCAATCACGCGCCTTCAGCACGGCAATCAAATCGAGTCGATCGAGCAAGCGGCGGACCACCGAGCCGGCGAAAATCGCCGCTCCCACCGTCACCGCGGTCGCCATCGCGAACGTGTCCGCACGCACCACCAAGGGAAAGCGATGCACCTCCGTGGCCAGCGACCAAGCGAGCAACGCGGCGAAGCCGTACCCGAGCAGGCAGCCGAGCGGAATCGCGGCGGCGATGAGCACCGCCAATTCGCCCAGCAGCATCAAGGCCGTTTCGCCGCGGGTGAAACCGAGCACCCGCAAGGTCGCCAATTCCCGGCTGCGCTCCGACAACATCACGCGAGCCGCGTTGTACACCACACCGATCGCCACCACGCACGCGAAAAACAGATTGTAGGCCCGCATCCGCAACACGTTTTCGGCAAGCGTCCGGCGATAGCTTTCCAGCATCGCGCGGCGGATGCCAACCGAGGCGACTCGGGGCAACGCCTTCAGTCGCGAATAGAGACGGTCGGTCCGTCGTTCGTCAACCCGCAAAAAGGCTCCGGACGCGGTTTCCTGCTCCCGCAGCAAGCGGCGCAGCGCATCCAGGTCCATGTAGGCGTTCAGGTCGAGGAAATCGCGCACCACGCCCGCCACGCTGACAACGCGGATCGGCCGGGCGCCGTCCAGCACCTCGAGCGTCAACTGGTCGCCCGCGCGGCAGCCAAGTCCATCCGCCAACGCCGCGCTGAGCACCACGCCCGCCGGCGGAATCTCCACGGGTCGCATCCGCTCGTCGATCACACGAAACAATCGCGGTTGCCGACTTACCCCCATCAAACCAAGCCGCCGGGACCGGTGTCCAAACCTCAGCTTCACCGGCACCGCCCGGAACGGCTCGACCGCGAGCACCCCCGGCAGATGCCGCAGGTCGTGAACCGCGCGGCCCGGCGAGGGCTCGGTGAACGTCACCGTCACATCCTGGCGATGCGCATGTTCAAACTGGAAACGCATCACGAAATCGATCATGTCCTCGCTGAAACTTCCGAGCACCAGGATCGCCAGCGACAACGCGGCGCCACAGCTTGTCATGGCGGCCCGCCACGGCTGCAGTTCCAAATGGCGGAACAGCATCCGTGCCGCCGGCGATAGCCAACGGCCCCAGCCCATTCGCTCCACAACGCTGGGCCGGAAGCGGTCGGGCGGAGCTGGCTGCATCGCGGCCGCGGGCGGCTCCGCAGTCGCTCGCCGAGCCACGCGCCAAATCGCCGCGAAACCAGCCGCCGAGCTCAAGCCGGCCCCGAGCACCACCACCAACGGATCGACACGGTAGGTGAAGGTCGGAAAGCGGAAAAACCGCGCGTAGAGTTCCGTCAATTCGCGGCCGAGCCACGCGCCGCCGGCGGTGCCCAAAGCGGCTCCCGCCGCAATCAGGATCGCGGCAAACGCCAAATAATGCCGGAGAATCGCTCCGCGCGAATAGCCGAACGCCCGCAGCGTCGCGATTTGCTCCCGCTGAGTGGCGACGAGCCGCGACAAGACAATGTGCAACAAAAAGCCGGTCACCGACAGGAAGATCGCCGGCGGCAACAGCGCCATCCCGCGAAGCTGGATCAGTTCATTGTCCAGGAACCGCGACGACGCTTGGTGCTCGCGGCCGTAAGCGGCTCCTCCGCCGTATGGCAGCAGGAGGGCGTCAAGCTGCTGGAGAGTATCCCGTTCCGACGCGCTGGGACGAAGCGTCGCCGCGACGTCATTGAAGGCCCCATCCATTTGAAAGGCGGCCGCCAAATCGCGATACGGCATCCAAAGCACACCAAACCGGCGATCATCGGGAATCATCTCGCCGCCACGCACCGAATAGACGAATTCAGGTGACAGCGCGACCCCGACGATCGTCAAAGGCTGGTAGCGGCCATTGATCACCGCTCGCAGCCCATCTCCCGGCCGCAGCCGATGCGCCGACGCGAACGCTTCGGACACCAAGACCTCGCCACGGCGCTCGGCGGTCGGCAGCCGCCCCAGGCGCAAATGCAACCGGTTCACCCGGGGTGGGGAAAAGTCGGGCACGGAGATCAACAGCGCCGTGGCCGGTTCGGCCAGCCCGCGCACATCCAAGACAGCAGGCACGACAATCCGCGTTTCCAGGTCGGCAACCCCGGGAATCGCTCGAAGCCGCGGTTCGAGCGCCCGCGGCGCCCGCTTCAAGGTCGCGAACACCGAGGCGAAATTCGCCGCCCGAAAATAGTCGCTCCGGGCCCGTGTCAACGAATCGAGCGCGGTCAGCGACATCACAAACGTCGCCATGCCGCTCGCCAAGACCATCACGATCGCCAGTCCCTGCCAGCGAATCGCCGCCAAGTCGTTCCACAGTTTTCGTCGTAGCGCTCGCATTCGGCCTCCACGACGCCGTGGGACAGTTTCCGTTCACCACTGGATGTCACGCGCCGCCGCCTTGACCGCGTTTCGGCTTTCCGACGCCACTCGGCCATCCGATAGCTGAACCACACGATCAGCCATCGCCGCGATCGCCGCGTTGTGCGTGATGACCGCCGTCGTCGTGCCCAGTTCCCGATTGATCCGCTCGATCGCTTCCAACACCACAATCCCCGTGCGGACATCCAACGCCCCGGTAGGCTCGTCGCACAGCAGCACATCGGGACGCTTGGCGATCGCCCGGGCGATCGCCACCCGCTGCTGCTCGCCACCGCTCAACTGCGACGGATAGTGGTCCAGACGCGCACCCAGCCCGACCAGTTCCAGCGCCTCCTCGGGCCTCATCGGCGCGGCCGCCAAGTCGGTCACCAGTTGCACATTCTCGCGAGCCGTCAAACTCGGGATCAAATTGTAAAACTGAAAGACAAAGCCCACATGATCGCGCCGGTAGTGGGTCAACAAGTCATCGTCACCCTGCGACAGGTCGTGGTCACGGAACCGCACGAAACCCTCGCTGGGCGTGTCGAGCCCTCCGAGGATGTTGAGCAACGTCGACTTGCCGCTGCCGGAAGGTCCCAGCAACACGACAAACTCGCCCGACCGCAGCAGGAAGTCGACTCCCCGCAGCGCCAACACTTCGACTTCCCCCAGTTGATAGCGCTTGACCAGCCCCCGCGCTTCAAACATCAGTTCGCCACCCCCAGCCCACGCCACTCGCGTGCCTGACTGGAGAGTGCCTGACTGGAGAGTGCCTGACTGGCTCGCGTCCGCTGGCGACACTCCCGCCGCCGACGACGCTCCCACCGCTGGAAACCCCGCCACCGCCGGCGACACGCCATCCACGGGCGACACGCCGTCCATGGGCGACACGCCGTCCGCCCGCGAAGCTTCGGCGGCCGTTACTCGCACGTTTCGCACGGCGAGTCCTCCGCCGACTCGGACAGATCATCCACTTTGGGAAAGTACAACGCGACGGCTCGGAGAAACTCTTCGCGCGAGCCGACATGAGCGACGTGGCCGCGGAACTGGCGGGCGCCTGGGCGTCCGGACGCGTAATTGCACGCGTACTTCCGCATCAGATGGGTGCCCTTCTGGTCGCCGAAGCGCTGGCAAACCAGGTCATAGTGCCGCAACATCGCCTCCCGCTGTTCGCCCACGGTCGGCTCGCGCGGGATCGGCTCGCCCCGCAAAGCCGCCTGGACTTGTCGAAACAACCAAGGGCGTCCCAGCGACGCGCGGGCGATCATCACGCCGTCGATCGCGTAGCGGTGGAAGGCGGCCAACACCTTGACCGGCGAATCCAGGTCGCCGTTGCCGATGAGCGGGATGCGTTTCAGATGCGGTCGGATCGCCGAGATGCGATCCCAGTCCGCATGCCCCTTGAAAAAATCCTCGGCGGTTCGACCATGCACCGTCAGGGCGGCGGCCCCTGCCCCTTCCACCACCTGCGCGACATCGATCGCGTTGATCTGGTCGCGCGTGCATCCGAGACGGATTTTCGCGGTCACCGGCGTTGGTGCGCAGGCCGCAACAACCCGTTCGATGATCCGCCCGACCCGTTCCGGGAATCGCAACAGGTACGAGCCGCTGTGCGCCTTTTCGGTCACCTGCTTCACCGGACAGCCGAAATTGATGTCGACCACGCTTACTTGATATTCGGTCGCCAACCGCGCGCCGACCTTCGCCAGCGTCTCCGGATCGTTGTCCCAGATCTGCACCGCCAGCGGTCGCGATTCGTCCTTCACTCCCCAAAGCCGATCCGGATGTTCACACTCGTGCTCGTCCAGCCACACGAACCCTTTGGCGCTAATCATCTCCGTCGCTTGCAGCCCGGCTCCACCGTACGAGCGGACCATTTCACGGAATGCGAAGTTCGTGTAGCCGGCCATCGGCGCCTGCAACACGGGCGGGTCGACGCGAATGCCGCCAATGTGCAGGGGAGGCACTTGCGGAGGATTCCGCAGCAGCCACTCGGCCTCCGACATCGGGTCGTGATGTTGGTCATCGGTCACGGTCATGAATCCTCAACCCTTCCCCGGCCGGCGCAGCGGTCACCCCGCCGCACACGCGTCACGGCCGCCTTCCCCGCAAGTCACAGACGGCGATCCGCGATCAGACAAACCTTCGAACCTAACGCTTCTCGAAAGTATGTCGTGAGCCGGCCACGAGGGGTAGCCGGCTCCGGAACGACGCCCCGCATGCGTTACCACGGGCCCCATGTTCCATCACCCCATCCCTCGCCGCCCATCCACAGTTCGCCAGTTGTCCTCCTTCCTCCT
>CAIXSC010000744.1 GCA_903921945.1 uncultured Planctomycetaceae bacterium | reverse complement strand
GTGCGGAGTGCGGAGTGCGGGATGTTGATGGACGATTTTAAGTGGGGAGGGGCGCGGAGCGCTCGGCTGGCGGCGACGAGACGCTCGCCAGCATGTTGGCGGGCGCGGCGGCTTGGCGGGTGAGGCGTAACGGGTCGCGGAGACAGCTCGGTTTGTCGAATTGCAGATGGACCACGCTGAGATAACGTTCGGCGAAGCCCGCTTCGCAGTAGCACAAATAATAATTCCAGAGCCGTAAGAAACGGTCCGGATAGCCGAGTTGGCGGACCTCCGGCAACTGCTGCAAGTACCGGTCGCGCCAGTCGGCCAGGGTGCGCGCGTAATGTTCGGCGAAATCCTCGACATGCACCAATCGCAGGTCGGATCCGCGACTGGAAGCTTGCACCAAACTGCCGATGGACGGCAAGCAACCGCCGGGGAACACATAGCGCTGAATAAAATCGACGTTGCGGAGGTATTGCGCATGCCGCTGTTCGCCCATCACAATACCCTGGATCGCGGCCGTTCCATGCGGTTCAAGCAGGCGGCCGAGTTGCCGGAAGTAGTCGGGCAGAAACTCGTGGCCGACCGCTTCGACCATCTCCACCGAGACGATCTTGTCGTAACGGCCGGTTAAATCGCGGTAGTCGGTCAAAAGGACTTCGATCCGATCAGCAAGCCCGGCTTGCGCGATGCGACGCAACGCCTCTTCGCGTTGCTCCTTCGATACGGTGGTCGTCGTGACTCGGCAGCCGTAGTGGCGGGCCGCGTGCATGGCAAGTCCGCCCCAGCCTGTGCCGATTTCCAACAGCCGATCGCGGGCCCGCAAGTCCAGCTTGCGGCAGAGCCGGTCCATCTTTTCAATCGACGCATCCCGCAGACCGCTCGAAGCATGCGGATAGATGCCGCTCGAGTAGGCCATGGTCTCGTCGAGCATCAAAGCGAAGAAGTCGTTACCTAGGTCGTAATGCAAATGGATGTTTTGGCGGGAGCCAGCGCGGCTATTGGCATGGAATCGGTGATAGAGCCGCGCCGGCCACTGCATCAGCCGGCGAATCCCGCTGTCCATGGCATCGGAAAGTTCCACATTGCGGGTGAACAGCCGAAACAGCGCGGTAAGGTCCGAGCAGTGCCAGTCGCCGTTCAGATAAGACTCGGCGATCGACAGGTTTCCGCCGAGGACCGCATGCCGGTAAAAGGCGGGATTCTCCACGATGACCGTGACGGCCAAGTCAGGGTCGGCAACCCTTGCGTAGACGCCTGCATCCCCCAAAAAGGCCTCGCCCGAATCAGTGTCGCACGCGGCGGCAGCGCGCACGCCGGAAGAACGCGCGTCGGAAGCATGCGTGCCGGAAGAACGCGCGCCGGAAGCACTCGAGTCAATCGGGGACGAACCGAAATCATGGGCGCCGTCGCCATCGATAAGACGCAAGGTTCCGCCTTGGAGTTGGCGGAAGACGCGAGCGAGCGACTTGCGAGCGATACGGTCCCAGGAACCAACGGTCCGCGGCGCGACAGTTGGCGGCTCGGAGACTCGCCAGCGGAGCGGTGGAGGAGCTAGGGTCATGGAGACGATTCCAACGGAACTTGATACTTGGGGTGGGGGACGAACGGCACGCGCTTCAGCCATAGCCGCAGGGCCTGCCAGTAGATGGCGGCGAGCACCCGCGCCGTCATGAGCGGGTATTGAAGCAGAACGCGAGCCAATTCTCGACCGGTGATCGGTGTTTGCCGCAAGTACAACGTCGCGTCGAACAGCTTGGCTTCCGCTTGGCGATTCTCGATCGACACGGCCAGCGTCTTGCCGGGGCGAGCCACCCGCCAAGCGTAGTCCATCGCCAGGTTCATGAAGGGGGACACATGGAACGCTTTCGGATGCCGGAACGAAAACGAGCCGGGGCCGACCTGCGGATCGCCCTGCCCCTCGGGGACGCGTAACAAGTAGCAGTGACGTTCACCCCAGGGTGTATTGTGAACTTCGGCGACGATCGCCTCCAAGGTCCGGCCGTCCACGCCAAAACAGTAAAAGAAACTGACCGGGTTCATCCCGATGCCGGCGTAGCGAAAATGGGTCAACAACCGAATCGGGCCCGCCGGGCGGAAGCCGCCCTCCCGTTCGACAAAATCGCGCACCGACTCATCGAGCGGTTGGTCCCGCGGCCCCAAGTGGTCGGAACGGCGAAACCACGCCCAGGACGGTCGCCCCGTCGACCAAAACCAACGGCCTCGAAACGCCTCGTTCAACTCGGACAAATCCAGATAAACCAGGAATATCGAATAGCGGAAGGTATGCAGCTGGGGCGTGTAGCGGCGATGCCGAACCGTCCCCTCGTAAAGGCAACTGTGCATACCGAAGCCTCTTCCACCCACGTCCACGCCGACGCGTCCAGCCGCGTCTACGCCCACTCTTTCGCCCACTCTTCCCACGACTCCAACATCGCGGCACACCCAGACCGCGAAACGGCTTCGCGCGATATCGTCTCCCGCAGAGGCGCCGCCGAAGCTGCCGCCCAAAAACACCGCCGCCGAACAAAACCGCCGCCGAATAAAAGCGCCGCCGAATAAAACCGCCGCTGAACCAAACCGACGCCGAATAAAAGCGCTACTCCTTGACGTCAGGTCGAGCCACGTTCGATCGCTTCGCACACCGCCAATGCGCTCCGAACCCCATCTTCGTGGAAGCCGTTCCGCCAATAGGCTCCGCAGTACGAGGTGCGTCGCGAGTTTAGCAGTTCCCCATGACGCCGCTGCGCGGCTGCGCGGCGGGTCGTGAAGATCGGGTGGTGGTAGGTGAAACGTCCGAGCACTTTCGAGGGATCGATCGACGCGTCGCAGTTGAGCGATACACAGAAGACATGCCGCGAGCGAATGTGCTGCAGGATGTTCATGTTGTACGTGACCGTGGCGCTGTCCGATTTTTCGTCGCTGACCAAATAGTTCCAGCTCGCCCAGGCCCGTCGATTCCGCGGCAACAGCGAGATGTCCGTGTGCAGAACGACTGAATTGGCTTGGTAAGGGATGGCGCCCAGCAGTTCGTTTTCGAGCGGCGACGGATCGGCGAGCATCCGCAGTGCTTGATCGCTATGACAGGCCAACACCACATGGTCAAAACGCTCGGGGGGCATTCCCCGTGTTTCAAGCCACACGCCGTCGTCGCGGCGAGCGACACGAACAACCGGTGAATCGAGCCGGATCCGGTCGGCGAAAGACCGGGTCAACGGCTCCAGATAACCGCGCGAACCGCCTTCAATCACCCGCCAAGTCGGTCGGTCGCGGACGTTCAACAGGCCGTGATTGCGATAGAACTCGATGATGAACGCCATCGGGAATTCGGCGAACGTGCCGGGCGGACACGACCAAATCGCGGCCCCCATTGCCAACAGGTAATGATCGCGGAATTCCCGCGAGTAACCGCCGTTGTCCAGGAACTGCCCGACGGTGACTTCATCGCCCAGCTTTTCGAGCGCCAGCGGCGCTTCGCGATTGAACCGCAGGATCTCCCGAAGCAGGCGATAGAATCCTGGCCGGAAAAGATTGCTTCGCTGCGCGAACAGGCCGTTCAGCGACGTGCCATTATATTCCAGGCCCGTTCGCTCGCTCCGAACACTGAAACTCATCGACGTCGGCTGCGTGGCGACACCCAACTCATTGAGCAGCGCGATGAAGTTCGGATACGTCCAATCGTTATAGACGATGAAACCGGTGTCGACCCAGTGGCTCTCGCCGTCGAGCTCCACTCGCACGGTGTGCGTGTGACCGCCGAGCCGCGGTTCGGACTCGAAAACCGTGATGTCGTGGGCGGTATGCAGACGGCGGGCGGCAACCAGCCCGGATATCCCGGCGCCAACAATCGCAATTCGCATACTGAGCGGCGCCCCGAGTTTCGCATCCCACCGTAATCACGTCGCGAGGCGGGCCGATCCAATGCCCGCCCGTGGCAAATTCGCGTCGGACCTTACGATCGACGCAAGACGGCCCGCAACGCCCCCTCAATCTCCGGATGCTGGAAACGGTATCCCGATTCCATCAGCCTCACCGGGGCGACGCGGGCGCTCGCCAGCAACAGCCCATTGGCCATCTCGCCCAACATGACCCGAGCCACCACCGCCGGCAACGGGAACAACGTCGGTCGCCGGAGCACTCGCCCTAACGCCTTCGTGAATTCCCGGTTGGTTACACTGCCCGGAGCGACCGCGTTCACCGGACCGTGGAGCGAGTCGTTCGCCAAGGCGTGGCGGATTATACCGACCAAATCGTCGAGCGATACCCAGCTCCAATATTGGCCACCGTGCCCCACGATTCCGCCCAACCCCAGTTGGAACGGCAACAGCATCTTTTGGAGCGCTCCGCCATCGCGGCTCAGCACAATGCCGATACGAAGATTCACGACACGAATCCCTGCCTCCACCGCCGGACGCGTGGCCCGCTCCCACGCTTCGCTCACTTCCGGCAGGAAACCCTGGCCGGGGGAAGCTTGCTCGTCGACCATCGAATCGCCTCGATGGCCGTAGTAGCCGATGGCCGAAGCGCTCACGAGGACCTTCGGCCGACGTTTCATGCCCGCCAGTGCCTCGCACAACATGCGAGTGCCTTCGACCCGGCTGTCGCGAATGCGTTTTTTCTTGGCTCGCGTCCAACGGCCCGTCGCGATGCCGTCGCCGGCCAGATGCACCACGGCGTCGACGCCTTCCAATCCCTCGGCATCGAGTTCTCCCGCCTCCGGATTCCATGCCAGACGGGTCACTCCCGCCTCTTGGCTGCCGCTTCCCGATTTGGTACGCGATAGGAGACTGACGGAATAACCGTCCTCGGCAAGCGCTGGCAGTAATGCGGTCCCAACTAGCCCCGTGCCGCCCGTCACGAGTACTCGGCCAAGTTTCGCGGGAGCCGGCGGGGCCGTCTTCGCGGCCGTCAGGGTTTGAGCGGGAGCCGATTGCACAATAGTCGCCATGTCGTAGGCCTCCTTCGAGATTATCCGCGAGCTGTTGCAGTAAGGCAGTCTAGGAGTGCTCGGAGCGTCGACAAGCAAGAAAATCGTCCAAAACGTTCATCTTCCGTGGCGGCGGGGTACGGTGAAAATCGGCGAATTGTTCGCGGTGGACGATCCGCTGGGGGCGACCTACGATGCCACGAGTGGACTGCCTATTTCCCGTGTCCAGTTGAAGTTGCCTTTCACGACCACAGGCTAGCCATGCGTGATTTGTTGTCTCCGAAGCAAGTCGCTCAAGCGCTCGGAGTCGGTGAATCGTCCGTGAAGCGATGGTGCGACCTCGGCAAGATCACGGCGGTGCGAACCAGCGGCGGCCACCGCCGACTCGCCTTGGCCGACGTGTTGCGGTTTGTCCGCGAGTCCGATCAGCCGGTCGTTCGTCCGGAAATCCTTGGCTTGCCGCCTGCTCGGGAATCGGAACGCAGTCTCACGCGGGCTCGGCGGCTGCTTGTTGACGCCTTGCTAGCGGGAGACGAATCGCGTAGCCGTCGGATCGTGTTCGATTTGTATTTGGCGAAACACTCGCTGAGCACCGTCTGCGATGAAGTGGTGGCAGGCGCGTTCCGCGAGATCGGCGAGCTGTGGAGCTGTCAGCAGGCGGAAATCTATCAAGAGCGTCGGGCCTGCGAGATCATGTTGCGAATTCTGCATGCGTTTCGCGACACTCAGCGGGGAATCAATCCGGCTCTGGTCGCGATAGGCGGAACGCCTCCGGGCGATTCCTATGCGATTCCCAACGCGATCGTCGAACTGGTGCTTCGAGAGGCCGGCTGGCAGGCTGAGTCCCTGGGAACATCGCTTCCGTTTAGCTCGCTTGCGGCCGCGGTTCGTTCCCAACGCCCTCGCTTGTTGTGGCTCAGCGTGTCCCATGTGCGCGACGATGCGGAATTCTTAGCAGGCTATCGGGAACTGCACGACACGGCCCGCGAGTTGGGAACGGCGATGGTGGTCGGCGGGCAGGCGTTGGGGCGTGAATTGCGACATCAAATGAGCTACGCGTCGTTTTGCGATACGGTCCGGCAACTCGACGATTTCGCCCGCGCCTTCCGGGGCACGGAAAACGCCATCAAGGATCGTTCGGAAACCACAGAGAACCGTGTGAACGACAGTCCAAGGTCGGATGAGGACCGGGCCTCGACCATTCCGATACGCGCCGTTCGCTAGACATTCATTTTCGTTCCGCAACGAAAAAAGCCGCCAAGGGGTTCTTGGCGGCTTTCAGCTTTTAGCGATCAGCAGTTGAGCATCGCGTTGTCGGGACAACGAGGAGTTGGAAAGATGTGTCACAGGGTGGACACATCCGCCAACCTATCGCAGTCGCTTAGCCGATGATCTTGCTGAGGGCCGCGAGGGCTTGGCGGGCGTTGTCGACACCACCGAGCGATTCGGCGAGCTTCTTGGCTTGGATGAGGGTCTCGAGCGAGAACTTCTCGGTGACCTTCTGCTCGACCGGCTTCGATTCGACGGAGTCTGGTGCGACAACCGGGCGACGAACGCGGCCGCGCATCCGCTTCATTTGGAACTTGACGATGCTCACGTAGTTCGGCGTGACAACCACACCTTGCTCGCCGAGGGCGATCGCGATCGACTTGGGAGTCGCCTTCGGGTTCTTCGTCAGGTAGTCGCGAACGAGTTGCGACTTGTTGACCTTCTCGCCAGCACCGACCGCGGGCGCGGTGGCTTCCTTCACTGAGTCCTTCGCCATGTCTTTGCCTTGCTCCTTGACCGCATCTTTGCTCGAATCTTTCGATTCCGCGGCCTCTTTCTTCGGACGTGCCATTGGGATCCTCCACAAAACGTTACGGCATTAAAAGCCAGAGGTTGTATACCATGCGTAAACTAAAATGTAAAAGGGGGGTAGTTTCGGAGACTGTCCACTTTTTCGAAACTTTCAAACTACTCTGTCCGAATGGCGGTCAGCCACCACCCTAAGCGGGCTCGCTAAAGGGATTGTTGGGTCCACCTCATGGGTCGTATCGAGGAATGTGATGGAAACCATGGAGATTGTGAGAAGAGCCGTGCCGCCCTGCGCAATCGCGGCGTGTTGGCTCTGGGAAACGCTCTTTCCCGCCCGCCAGCCGTTGGCCTTGCCGCGCCGCCGGAACGCCGTAAATCTCGCAATAGGTTTTTCCAACGCGGCCTTGGCGGCGTTGGCGTTTAGCGCCCTCATGGCGATCCTGGCGGACTGGACGGCCGCCGAGGGATGGGGCGCATTGAACCTCGTTAACCTCCCGTTTTATATTCGCTGGCCCGTCGTCCTGTTGTGTCTCGATGGTTTCACGTACCTGTGGCATTTCGCAAACCACCGCTCGGATTGGCTGTGGCGGTTCCATCAGGCCCACCATTCGGACCACCATCTGAGCGCCACCACGGCGGTAAGGTTTCACGCGGGTGAAATCGCCTTGTCCGCCGGAGCGAAAATGACCCTTTTACCACTACTTGGGTTCCGTTTGGAAGAGCTGGCGGCCTACGAAACAGTGCTAGCCGCCGCCACCGCTTTCCATCACGCGAACGTGTCGATCGGCAAGTGGGACGCGATCGTGCGATGGATCGTCGTCACCCCGGACATGCATAAAATACACCATTCCATCGATCCGCGCCAAATGAATGGAAATTTTGCCACCATTTTGAGTCTTTGGGACCGCTGCGGCGGCACGTTCCAGCGGCCAGACCACACTGAATCGTTAGAATTCGGAGTCCACGAGCTGACCGATCGCAAGTTTCATGGCTTTGTTGGCATCTGGAGAACGCCACTCCAACGATTCTCGCGAGCGATCCGCGGGCTTCCTGGCGAACGGCCACCTTCGTGAGCGTTAAAGAGGATGCACCACCCCGACGAAATGCCGGCTGCGAACGTGATTCGACCGCCAAGCGCGGCTATCGGTCGAGGCGGCCGCATTGTCCCCCAAAACGAACCATTCATCTTCGCCCAGCCTCCAAGAATGGGGCCCGTCGCGATCCATGTCGGTTAAATAATGAATGTCGCGGCCTATCCATAGATCCGCCAGTTCGACCTGTCGTCCCGCAGCGCCGATCGCCACGGATGGGCCCGAAACGGCCCTTCTCGAGCGAGTCTTGGAGTCAAGCGTGGAACCCGTCCCGTCTCGATTCTCGGAGCTAGTTTCGGAGCCAGTTTCGGAGCCGTTCTCGACCATGTCCAGGTCGATCCGCGTCCATTCACGATGGTGAACCGCCACAATGGCCTGCCGGTCGCAATGGGCGACACCGAGGCGGCGGCGATGGCCCGCCGCATGAACGACCGGCAGCGGGATTCGTTTTAGCAATCGCGGCGAGCTGCCAGCGAGGCTCCAAACCTGGCACCCCCGGCTCTTGGAAAACTCGAATCGCACCCCTGGTCGCCGGGCTGGCCTCAATTCCAGTTCCAGCGTGGCCGAATCCTCCAACACCGCGTCCAGACACAAAATCAGGTCGTCCACCATTTCCAAACGACGCGACAGGGCCTGATTATAAGCGTCAAAGTCGCGAATCGTCCCGTTACCAGCCGCCGTGTGAAATACCAGCCGTCCCGAGCGGTTCGAGTGGGGGGCTTTCGCCCGCCATCGGTAACCATGGGGTGTGGACTCCCAACCGGAATCTTCGCCTACAGGCCGCCAACCGGCGGTGCGCGGAGCCTGTCCGTCAGCTATTCCGGAACTGGCGGACTCTTCAATCCGGCTGTCTGCCGTGCCATAGGAACTGGCGAACAGGGGATGGGGCGTTGGCGCGGGGCGAAACCGGTCGTTGTGGACTGGAATGGCGACCGCCATCAATTCGTTCCAGGTTTTACGATAGATGCGATCCGGCCCCAGCCATACATCGCCATCGCGAATAGCAATGGTTTCGCCAGGAAAACCGATCAGCCTTTTGACTGCGAAACCGCTGGGCGCGTCGTCACGACGGACGGCGACCACCGCGCCACGCTGAGCTCGCCAGTTGCCGCGAAAAGCTGGCCATCGATCGATGAAGACACGCTGGCCGCGAACCGGTTCCGACACGTTCTTCGCATCGTGGTCGCTGCCGCAGTTTGGGCACACCACGCGGTGATCCCGCGGCAATTGCTCGACGTCGCACCGATGCCAAATGCCGCACCGCGGGCAGTGGATTCGCCAGTGATCACCTACCAAAGTTTCGGCCATCGATCCGCCGGCAATCCGGACCGGTCGCAGCCACCCGGCATAGAAGGCGGCCCGCGCGAGGACCGCTAGCAAAGCGGCCGCCAAGCCGCTGGCGATTGCGGCTTTGAATAGCGTGCGGCGAAAGGACCTGCGCAACGCGCCCGCCGCAGGGGTGGCGGGGGCGGGCATCAGCGGTCCTCGCCGGATTCCAGCACGGCCATAAACGCCTTTTGCGGAATGTCGACCTGGCCGATCGACTTCATCCGCTTCTTGCCTTCTTTTTGCTTTTCCCACAGCTTGCGTTTGCGGGTGATGTCGCCGCCATAGCATTTCGCGGTGACATTTTTTCGCATCGCCGGGACCGTTTCACGGGCGATGATGCGCGAGCCGATGGCGGCCTGCACCGCCACTTCGAACATGTGGCGTTCGATTTCTTGCTTCATCCGCTTACAGACGGCCCGTCCGCGGCGGTCGGCGTCCCGGCGATCGCAAATGACGCTCAACGCGTCCACTCGCTTGCCGTTGACCAGAATATCCATCCGCACGAGGTCGGCGGCGGCATAGCCGGTCACTTCGTAGTCCATGGTGCCGTAGCCGCGAGTGGCGCTTTTAAGCTTGTCGTGGAGATCGTAAATGACTTCGGCGAGCGGCAATTCGTAGACCAGCATCGCGCGGGTCGCCGACAGGTGCTCGATGCTCCGTTGCACGCCGCGGCGGTCTTGGCACAGCTTCATCACGGCGCCGATGTAATCGCCGGGCACAATCAGATTCACCCGCACGATCGGCTGGCGGAACTCGTCGATCGAGCCCGAATCGGGGACCTCTTGCGGCCGGTGGATTTCGACCACTTCGCCGGTCCGCAGCAGGATTTCGTAGGTGACGTTCGGCGCGGTTTGCACCAGGTCGATATCGGATTCCTGTTCCAACCGCTGTTGGATGATCTCCATGTGCAACAGGCCAAGGAATCCACAGCGGAAACCGAATCCCAACGCCTCGCTGGTTTCCGGTTCGAATTCAAAGCTCGGATCGTTGATGTGCAGGCGTTCCAGAGCGTCGCGGAGCTCTTCGAAATTCTGGCCGTCGGACGGATAGAGCCCGCAATAGACCATCCGCTTGGGCGGTTTGTAG
>CAIXSC010000743.1 GCA_903921945.1 uncultured Planctomycetaceae bacterium | reverse complement strand
TGTCGCGTACAGTTGGCCCGGTTTACCGCCCACTCGACCGCCGCCGCCCACGCCGCGATCTTGCCAACAACCGTGCTCGGTCGGACTGCCGGCATTCACCACCTGCGTCGCGACTAGATGGTCCCGCAGCTTTGGATAGTGTTCTTCCCAGTCGTTGCCGCCCGTTTGGTACAACGCTTGCCCGACGTAATACAACGTGTAGGCATCGAACGGCATCGTGCCGTCGCGACCGCGCGGCTTCTGCAGTTGCCGGATCGATTCGCCAATCACCGTCATGTTCTTTTCAATCCGCCAATCGTCGTACTGGCCGAATTCCTGCAAGCAGACGACGCCGCAGGCCGCCATCGCGATCGTGCCGCTGCCGCCACCTTTGGTGTATGTGAATTGCCCGGGCGCCTTCCGCTGCTCGCTCTCCGGAGCCGATCGCGAAACGTTGCGCGGCGAGTAATGTTCGCGGACGCTGCGAATCGCTTGATCGACCACCTCGGGAGAGACATCAAAGCCGCAGTCCATCGCGCTGCGCAGCGCCTTGGCCTGCATCACCGCGAGGCTTAGGTCGTGGCCGTTCGGCTGCCGCTTCGCGCGGTAGTCCCAGCCGCCATCTTCGCACTGGGTGTCGGCGATTAACCGCAGGGCCCGCGACAACACCGTGTTCAACCGCTGGTCCTGCAGGCTGGTCATGCCCTGCGCTTGGCCGAGCACAAACGTCGCCAGCCCGTGGTTGTACATGTCCCGCTGCGCGTCGGCGATGTTCAGCTTGCCGGACTTCTGCGCCCGTGAGACGACAAAGTCGAGCGACCGCTGGACCGCCTCGCCATGCTGGCCGCGTCCCGGCAATTGGCCCGCCGCTAGAAACGCCAGCGTGCCCATCCCAACCAATCCGAGATCGTTCGAGTCCCAATTTCCGTCGCGGCCCTGATTGCGCGCGAGCCAATCGAGCCCGCGTTGCAACGCCGCTTCGCTTTCCGACGTAATCTCCCAGTCCCCTTCCGCTCGCGCGCTGCGAGTTCCGGGGTGCGGAACCAGGGAAACCAAGGCCGCGATGAGCGCGACCCACCAACACCGTCGTGCCATGTCACCAACCGCTTGTGAGGGACTCTCGGTGACCGACCCGCCGGCCCGACGGCGCACGGCCACCGATAAGGCGTCCCTTATAGATCAAGCCCAAGCGGTTGTCGACAAGAAGTTGGGGAGAAAAACCGGGCTCCCCCCCGTTCGTTGACCGCCAAGCTGAAGCCGCAGACTGCGAGCGGTCCCAGGAACGGGCCTCAGCCAAACACCGAACGGTCCTGGCAATCGCACCCTCAACGGCAGGCCGAAACAGGTCTGCGGAGGGCCCTAGCTTATCGGGTCGGCGATGCCGTTTTGGAGGCGTTACGGGACCTCCTGGAACCTCGAACTCTCTACACTTGGACGATTTCTCCGTGGCGGGGAAGTCGGGCGGCGATCTTGAACCGTTTTTGCAGGACCTGCGCCAGGGCCGTGCGCGGGCCGTCTTCGCCATGCGTTAAGTAGACTTGCGGCTTGCTGGCGGCGAGCGGTTCGAACCATTGCGCGAGTTCCGATTGGCCGGCATGCCCGCTGAAGCCGTTCAGGGTGTGGACTTTGGCTTTCACCGACAACCGTCGTTGATGGATCGACACCAGTTTTTGGCCGTCCACAAGACGTCGGCCCAACGTGCCTGTGCCTTGATAGCCGACGATCAACACGTGAGTGTTCGGCTTCGAGAGATTGTGCCGTAGGTGGTGCAGGATGCGGCCGGCGTTACACATGCCGGCGCCGGCGAGAATCAGGCAGGGGCCCGGGATGTCGTTCAACCGCATCGATTCGGCGGCGGTAGCCGTCGGATGGAAGTAGCCTTTCGAACTGCGACCCAAACCGCGACTCTGCCATGACTTCATTTCGTCGTCGAACAAGTCGGGATGTTTGACGTAAACCTTGGTCGCCTCGATGGCCATCGGGCTGTCCAGATAGACGGGGAACGGTTGGATCTGTTTTTGCAGAAACATGATCCCCAGGTGATACAGGATCTGTTGGGAGCGGCCGACCGCGAAGGTGGGCACCAGTATCTTTCCCTGGGAAGCGACCGCTTCGGTGACGATGCGAGTGAATTCCCGCACCGTGTCCTCGTAGGGACGATGATCGCGGTCGCCGTAGGTCGATTCCAGAAACACGACGTCGGCTTTGTCGAACGGCTCGAACGGCCGTAGGATCGGCATCGAGGTTGGCCCAAGATCGCCGGAGAAGACGATCACCTTCCGACGGCCGGCCTCCTCGACTTGCAGTTCGATGCTCGCCGAGCCGAACATGTGGCCCGCTTCGCGCCAGCGGGCCGTGATCCCCGGGGCCACGGTGATCGGCTGGTTGAATTCGACCGGGCGGGCCAACCCTCGAAACGGTTCCACATGTTCGGGTTGGTACAGGGCGTCTGTCGGCGCCTGCCCGCGTTCCCGCCGCTTTCGGTTCTGCCGCTCGAGATCCTGGACTTGCAATCGCGCGCTGTCGCGAAGAATGATTTCCGCCAAATCGATTGTGGCGTCCGTCGCGAAAATCGGCTGCCGGAAACCGTGCTTGATCAACAACGGTATTCGGCCCACATGGTCCAGATGGGCATGCGTCAGCAAGACGGCGTCGAGCGAACTTGGCTTCGCGCTGGGTGATAAACGGTTCTTGGACTCGCTGGTATTGCTCCCTTGGAACATCCCGACGTCGATCAGCACGCGTGCTTGGCCGGTCGACACCAAGTAGCACGAACCGGTCACTTCGCCACCCGCCGCGCCTAGCACTTTGATTTCCATCGGCTTGTTCCTTGTTTTGAATGGCGTGATTGGACGGGCGAGTCTGCCTTGGCGTGATCAATGATCGCCGAGACAGATCCCGAGCGATCGGGCGGTCCAGACGTACGCTCCGTCACGCGGCACCGTGCGCAGCGTGCCGATCGCGTCCCGCAGCGGCACGCCCACGATATGAGTGCCCGTGAACGCGACCATCTGACCGAAAGCCTGCTCGGCGATCAATTCGACAGCTTTGGCCCCGAACATCGTACACAGGGTTCGGTCCATGTTTGTCGGGCTGCCTCCCCGTTGCAAATGGCCGAGCACCACGGAGCGGGCTTCTTTGCCGGTCGCCTGCTCGAGCTGCGCGGCGAGCGAAGCGCCAATCCCGCCGAGCCGTGTTTCGCGGTTCGCCTGCGCGCCGGCGGCGGTCACGAAGTCGCCGTTTTCAGGGCGAGCCCCTTCGGCCACCACAATCATCGTGTAGTGTTTGCCCTGCTGTTCGCGATCGCGAATCTTGCCGATCACGCTGTCCAACCGATACGGAATCTCGGGAATCAAGATGACGTCGGCTCCACCCGCGATTCCCGCGTAAATGGCGATCCAACCGGCATAGCGGCCCATGACTTCCAGCACCATGATGCGCTGGTGGCTCTCCGCCGTGCTATGCAGCCGGTCGAGCGCTTCGGTGGCGCAGTGGACGGCCGAGTCGAAGCCGAAGGTTACCACGGTTCCGCCGACATCGTTGTCGATCGTCTTCGGCACCCCCACCACCGGCAGGCCAAACTCGTGGAACTGCTGGGCGATCGTCAACGAGCCGTCGCCGCCGACGGTGACGAGCGCGTCCAGTCCCAGCGAGTCGAAGCCGCGACGGGTCTCTTCGAGCAATTCGCGGGGCAATTGTCGCATTTCGCCATGGCCCACCTTGGCGGAGAACCGCCCTCGGTTGGCGGTTCCCAAGATCGTGCCGCCGCGCACCAGCAACCCGTCCAGTTCCTGGTAAGCCAAGGGGCGGGTGCATTGCGGAGCCAACAGGCCCTCGTAGCCGCCCACAATACCGATCGTCTCCCATCCGCGCCGCCATGCCGACTTGGCCACTGCGCGAATGACCGCGTTCAACCCCGGACAGTCGCCGCCACCGGTGACGATTCCAATTCGCTTCCCCATCACGACGGCTCCTCGAAAACGCGGCCGGCAGCACGGCTCCACGCTTAGCCGCCCCGCGAATAGCCCCAGTTTGACTCCCCGAGTTATACGATTGAACGGGGTCGATGAGCAGCGAGCCTCCACAAGTTCCGGCACGCCGCCTGAACGTTCGACGCGAGCGCGGTCGGGCAGGTGGGAGTCAGGAGATGTTCCAGGGAGGACCAAGGAAGCACACGCGACGACGGGACACATGGGACCTATGGGACCTATGGGACCTATGGGACCCATACGACCTAGGGGACCTATACGACCTATTCAATGACACGACCTAT
>CAIXSC010000742.1 GCA_903921945.1 uncultured Planctomycetaceae bacterium | reverse complement strand
GTCGCCCATCGGGCCAACGCGAGCCGATCGCGGACCGGCTCGGTAAAGCCGGGAGTCATCCATCGGGGCACGTCGGGCGCGAGTCGTTCGCGCGGCTCGTCGAACCGTCCGCGATGCAGCACGAATGCGGGCCGCGGCTCAGGCAACTCGCGCATCACCATGGCGGAGGGTAAATTCCGCCGCAGACGTTCGCGGTCGGCGAGCGTTTCGCGCAACCGTGTCTCGGCCTCGCGAAACTGGGGATCGGAGGCGGCCAAAAACCGGCGGCGGATCGCCAACAGCGACGCCCGGGACCGCTCGGCTTGCGGCACCGCGAGCCACTCGGCCAACGGATCGACGCCGCCGAGCGTTAACATTTCGTCGGCAGCCAACGGCCGATCAAACATCCAAAACTCATCCAGTCCGCCGCGAAACATTTCCTCGTCCCCCTGACGCCCAATTCGCAGGGTGCTTGTGGCGCGAAATGCTTCCTCCAAGCGTGAAAGCTGGTCGGTCGGCGGGACGCGATCGCCGTCGGAAACGTCCTCCATCGGGTTTTCCCGTAAACGCCACATCTGGCTCGCGACGGGACGGCCATCCACGAACAACCGCACTGGCGTGTCGGAGGCGCGCGGACCCAGCGTGACGCCCACCGAACGCCATTGTCGAAGTGGAATGGGAACGCTTGCCTGCACGGCGGTGACTTGGCCTTCATTCGGACCGTAGATACGCAGCGTGAGACGGCGTTGCTCCAGCCGTAGCGACCAGCCGCGCCGCGGCGCGAAAGTCGCGATCCGCGAAGCGATCGTCAGCGGGGCGTCCACCGTTGGAAAGATCAAGGCTCCGACTGCCCATCCGCCTGTCGATTCGCGTTTGGGAGGAGGGATCTCCAGCCAAGATTCGCCGTCCAGCAAGAGTGCCGCGCCGCGCGGCCCCGCCAGCGAGCCCGGAGTGCCCTGAACCCGGACTTCGGTCGCCGGATCAACGCGGTTGGCGGGCGATGACGCGGGATCGTCGCCGGCGAAATCGAGCCGCAGCCACGGGTCGCGCGGAGTGGCGGCGCCTCCGGGCTGGGCCGTCTTTTCCCAGGCGGTCTGCGCTGGATCGGCGCGTCCCGTGTCACGTGCCGCTAACGTTTCGTCCATGGTTTGCTGCGTCGCGGCGATGCGCGCGTCGAGCCGCGCGAGCAGATCCCGTTGCCCGGCGGTCGGAGCCACGATCACCGGGGCCGCATTGCCATGTTCCCCATCGACCCCCTTTTCCGGCACATTGTTGAAGTAGGCGAATAGCCGGTAGAAATCGGCTTGGGAAAACGGATCGTGCTTGTGATCGTGGCAGCGGGCGCAGGCCAGCGTCTGCCCGAGCACCACGGTGCTGAAAGTCGCCACGCGGTCCATGACGTACTCAACCCGGTATTCCTCGTCGAAAACGCCGTTCTCCCAAATGATCATGTGATTGCGTAGGAAGCCCGTGGCCAGTTGCTGGTCGAGCGAAGTGTGGGGTAGCAAATCGCCCGCCAATTGTTCGACCAGAAACTCGTCGTACGCCTTGCCCTGATTGAAAGCGTCAACGACCCAATCGCGCCACCGCCACATTTCCCGCTGCGAATCGGCGTGATATCCGTGCGTGTCGGCATAGCGAGCCAAATCAAGCCACGGTGAAGCCAGTCGTTCACCGAACGCGGGCGAGCCGATCAGGCGATCGACCAGCCGTTCGACCGCATCAGGACGATCCCCCGACCGCTCGTCCGCGAGAAACTCGTGCAGCAAGTCGCGACGGATCGGCAACCCGGTCAATGCCAACGCCAAGCGCCGCGCCACGACGCGTGGTTCGGCATCACGCCACTTGATACCAGGCGGTTCCAGCGCCCCATTCGGCGTCACCTGATTCGGCGGTGCCTGATTCGGCGTCGCCTGATTCGGCGTCACCTGATTCGGCGTCGCCTGATTCGGCGTCGCCTGATTCGGCGTCGCCTGATTCGGCGTCGCCTGATTCGGCGGTGCTTGTTCGGGCGGTGCTTGTTTGGGCGGTGCTTCGCGAGGCGTTCCTTCGCGAGGCGGTCTAGCGGGCGAGCGATTCACGATCCACAGCCGGTCGAGCGGCGAGCGGGTCCAGGAATGGTGCGGAGTGGTCGGAATATCGGGGCGGCGGGGCGGATGATAGGCCCAGTGGTTTTTTGCATGGGCCGCAAGGTCGGAGTCGCCTGCACGCCCAGGGACGGCGGCAGCGTTCGCGGGCGCCTCCGGGACGGCGGCGGGCGGGGGGGACTTTAGCAAGACAGCCGAG
>CAIXSC010000741.1 GCA_903921945.1 uncultured Planctomycetaceae bacterium | reverse complement strand
CGGCCCGTTCCGACGACGAGGTCGCCGCCCATCATGCCGGCCCTTCGCATGGAGCCAAGGAGTGGCGACCGCTGCCCGTCGTGGCTGGCAAGCCAGCTCCTCCCGCCAATGCGCGGCGGTTCACCGCGATCATCGGCGGCGAACCGTTGGTGAAAGAGGTGACCAGTGTCGCTCGCGCGGGCCGCGTTTTCTCGTTTCTCGGAATCTATTCGGACAGCGACCCGGCGGCTCGCGAGGAGATTCGCCGCGCCGTCGCGAGCTTGCAGTGGCAAGATTGATCCACGGTTGTTATCGTCGCGATTCCTCGGGTTCTCGGCCGTTCGGCGAGTGGCCCGTGACGCGTTCGCCATCCACGGTCTACCGAAGATTGTTGATCCTCACCGACTCCTGCTGGAGCTTTTTATGCCATTCTCAAGACGCTGGGCCGGTTCCTTCTCGGCGGGCGCCATGGTCCTTGGGGCCTGCGCGTTTTTCCCATTCCTACCTATCGCGGCTCAAGAGAGCGGCCCCGCATCTGGCAACGGCAACCCCAACCCCGCGCCCGCGCCAGCGGTCGTGGTTCCCCAAGTACTCACGCTCGAAGCGGTCGCGAGCGAAGGTGGCGGCATCGTCTTCTCCGCTGGGCCCATGGACGGTAAGGCGTTGGGGATAACGCTCAACAGCGGCGGCATGCAATGGGGTGGTTTGGGCGGCGGTTTCGGCGGCGGCTGGGTGCCGCAAGACGACCTCGGCCTGCTCGCGATGGAACAATACCATGACGACATCGGCCTGATCCCCGAGCAGAAAGATCGACTCGCCATCGTCCGCCGCGACATGCAAGAGCAACGCACCAAGGCGTTCGCCGATATCCGCAAGCTGGAACCGGCCAAGATCGCGGAAGTCGCCAAACAAACCGAGACCCGGCTCAAAGAGGAATCGCAGCGCCGCGTCGCGGAAATCCTCCTCCCGCATCAGGTCGAACGACTGAAGCAAATGCGAGTGCAACTGCAGATGCGCAGTCGCGGCGCGAGCGCACTCGCGGGCGGCGAATTGGCGAACACGCTCGGCTTGACCGACGACCAAAAGAAACGTCTGGCTGACAAGCAGCGCGAAGCCGAACTCGAACTGCGGCGCAAGGTCGACGAACTGCGGAAGCAATTGGTAAAGGATATCGTCCAAGAGGTGCTCACCGCCGATCAGCGCGAATCGCTCGCGAAACTCGTCGGCTCCGAACTTCAAGCGAAATCCGCCGAGCCTGCCGCGTCGGGCGCCGGTCGGCCGCGTTCGAGCACTCCCGCCAACCCATAATCGCGTCAACGCCCCTGTCGTCCCGCGAAAGTCCGGTACGCGAGAACACGTCTTATGACCGATTCGGCGCCCCAATCACCCTACCAAGCCCCGATCCCGCCCACGCACACGCATGAGGCTCGTGAGAGCGTTCGGCCAGCGCGTTCCCGTTGGCCCGGAAAGGAATGCTGGATCATCTGGCTGTTCTGCGCGGCGGGGGTTGTAGGCGGGCATTGGATGTTCGACGGGTTCGATCGTGCCCTGCCGAACGTCATCACGCTCGTAATGGCGTTTATCGCGACTGTTTCCTTCCTGGTTTGGTTCTCGTGGCGCAGCGCGGCGTCCGCGTCGTTGCGGCTCGCGGTGCCGCTGACGGTGATCGCGGTCATCGTGGTCATGACCGGAGTCCTGAGAATCGAAGAAACCTCGGGGACGCTCATCCCCGCTTTTCGTTTCCGCTGGCAACCGCGGCGCGACGAAAGCTTGCCGCCGGTCGACGTCGCCGTATCCACCGGTATCGACCTCAAGACGACGACCACAGATGACTTCCCGCGTTTTCACGGTCCGGCAGGCGTGCCGACGCTCCCCGAGCCCGCCACTCCGTTGGCCGGCGATTGGTCCGCGAACCCGCCACGGCTGGTTTGGAAACGGCCGATCGGAGCGGGTTGGTCGGCGTTCGCCGCGGTCAACGGTTACGCGGTCACGATGGAGCAACGCGGCCCCGACGAACTCGTGACGTGCTACGACATCCAAACTGGCGAACCCGTGTGGTCGCATGCCGAGCAAACTCGGCACGAGACGGTCCTCGGAGGCATTGGTCCGCGCGGCACGCCGACGATTCACCGCGGCAAGGTGTACGCGGCCGGCGCCCATGGCTTGCTGCGCTGCCTCGATGGCGCGACCGGGAAATTGCTGTGGAAATATGACATTTTCGCCGCGACCCAAAACTCGCCGGAACGGGACATCGCCGGCGTGGCGTGGGGGCGATCGCCGTCGCCGCTCATCGTCGACGACACGGTCGTCGTGCCGTTGGGCGGGCCGCCTGGCGGTCCGTTCGTGACGCTCGCGGCGTTCGCTCTCGACTCGGGCGAACTAAAGTGGAAGGCCGGCGAGCGTCAGGTGAGCTACGCGTCGCCCGTGCTGGCCGAACTGGCGGGGCAGCGGCAAATTGTCAGCATGAACGAGTCGTCGGTGACGGGGCATGATCCGGCAACCGGCCGCGTTCTGTGGGAGCTCGATTGGCCAGGCAACAGCAATTCCAACGCCACCACGTCGCAGCCCACCGTCATCGCGAGCCGCCAGTTGCTGTTGACCAAGGGATACGGCGTCGGCGCGGCGTTGTTCGAGTTTTCCGATTCGTTGACCAACCAGCCGGCCCTTGGACGCGGCATCCAGGAGCTGTGGCGGAGCAACCGCGTGCTGCGGACCAAGTTCACCAGCGTGTCGGTGTACGACGGCCACGCCTACGGTTTGAACGACGGCATTCTCGAATGTGTGTCATTGATAGACGGCAAAAGCTGCTGGAAGAAACGCGGTTTCGAACATGGCCAGTCGCTGATCGTGGGCAATCGCCTGCTCGTGCTGGGAGAATTCGGCGAGGCCGCGTGGATCGAGGCCACTCCGGAGGCGTATCGCGAACGAGGGAGGATCCAGGCGTTGGAAGGAAAAACGTGGGCCGCGGTCTGCCTGTATGGTCAAAAACTGCTGGTTCGCAACAGCCAAGAGGCGGCCTGTTGGAACCTTGAGCCGGCCACGCCGCGATAGCGACGGTCGCCCGGCGTCCGCGGCGTTAGCGTCGGTCGCGCGATGTTCGCGGCGCAATCTCTTTCAGGATCGCTGTTTCCGACGTCGGTGGCGAGCATGGTCCGCGAGTTCGCGACGACAACTGGACGTATGGGGGAAAACTTGAGCGCGCCTTAAAATTTTCCGATTGCGCACTATGGAAAAAGCGGGAGGCATGCGTTATCTTTGCGGCCGTTCCGTCCAGGAAATTTGTTCAGCAACACAGGAGACTTGTCCATGCGTAAGTTCTGCGCGATCGTGTGCGCCGCGGTGCTGGTTCTCGGAATGACGGTTGCCGCTTCGGCTGGCGACACCCCGATCCAGAAGCCGTGCCCGGTTCAGAAGCCGTGCCCGATTCAAAAGCACTGCCAGAAGGACTGCCAGAAGCATTGCCAAAAGCACTGCCAGAAGCATTGCCAAAAGCACTGCCAGAAGTAAGCGCTGCTGAGTGGTCGCGGTGCTCACAGATCAACCTGAACCCTCGGTTTGACGCGCCGTCACACCGGGGGTTTTTCTGTTCTAAGATTGCGTTTGCCGCCTCAAGCTGGACGTCAAGGGACGGGGCGGTCTTGTGAGCCAGGAGGGCTTTCAGAGCGAGTTGTCGATCTCCTTGGGGACCTCCGTCATGCGTCGACTGGTTTGCGTGGGCTTGGTGTGGCTAACCGCGGTGGCGACGGTTGCCGCCGCTCCGATGTCGTCCGAAGAGCTGCGGATGCAGCAGGACGCGTATCGCCATTGGTGGGGCTCGGAATTGGAAATGAAGCTGGCTGACCTGCCGGCCTCGGGGGGCGTTCCGGCCCACCGCATTCCCTACTCGGGCCACGATTATCCGGATCGAGCGGGCGGCACCTCGCAAGCGATGGCGCGGTATGACCAAGCGTTCCATGGTGGCCGTCCCGTGAATGCCGGCTGGGAGCGTCAGGATACGGGAGGAGGAGGCCGGGGTGGCGCGTCGGGGCGACGTGGGCTTTTAGGTCGCTTAGCCGCCTCGCGGACGCCGGGCTGGCATGGCCACTGCAACGGCTGGACAGCGGCAAGCATCCGTCATGCCGAGCCGGTGTACTCGGTGGTGCGTAACGGCGTGACTTTCACGCCTGCCGACATCAAGGGGTTGCTGGCGGAAATCTACATGTACTCGAACAGCGAGTTCCTGGGAGGACTTGATCCGTCGATCAACCCGGGCATTTTGCATGTGGTGCTGGCCAATTGGGTGGGCCGTGGCGAGCATCCTTTGGGTTTGGAATCGGCTTTGGGCGAAGTCGTGATCAACTACCCGCTTTACAAATACACGTCGCGATTGACGAAACTGTCGGAGCGTCGTTACGAGGCGCAGACGACGGTCACGTACACGATGAACACGCCCCGCGAATACCAGAAGGGGCCGGACTTCCGCCGCAACATGTATTTCCACTACACGCTCGACTTGAACGCCGAGGGCGTGATTACGGGCGGATCGTACTACGGCGACAGCCAGCAGATCGACATGTTGTGGGCGCCGCTGATGCCGGTGCAAGGCGGCCAGGAAGGCAACGCTCGGGGCAACCCGCATTTGAACGTGGCGGAAGTTTTGTCCATCTGGCGCGACTCGGTTCCGGAAGCGACTCGCAACAAGTGGCTGAACATCAACCCCACGCCTGAAGACGCCATCGAACTGCCCGAGGAATCGGCCCCCGAAGCCAAGCCGGCCGCCGAAGCCAAACCGGCCGAAGCCAAGCCAGCGGATGATGCGAAGCCCGCCGCCGAAGCGAAGCCGGCTGAAGCCAAGCCGACAACCGAAGCAAAACCGGCTGCGGAAGCCAAGCCGGCCGAAGCGAAACCGGCCGCCGAAGCAAAACCGACCGAGGCAAAACCGGCCGAAGCAAAGCCGGCTGCTGAGGCGAAGCCTGCCGAGTCGCCAGCGAAGCCGGAAGCGAAGCCCGAGGGTGCGGCGGCCGAGGCGAAGCCGGAAGCGGCCAATTAGTGGTGATCGTCGGTAGGTGGTGCGAACCACAGAGCGTCCGCGATCGGCCCCTGCCGATCGCGGGCCTGTCGGAGTTCCTCCCAATCGTGGGCTTGTCGGAGTTCCTCGAGCGAAAACCAGGAATTGGCGAGATCGGGCAAGCCGACCAAGTCGAGCAAGTCAGCTCAGTCGAGCAAGTCGGCGAGGCTGGTGAAATCAGTGGAATCCGCGGATTGACCGGATTCGGTGAATCCAAAGGATACGGTTGCGATGGTGACTTGAGTCCAACGAGTGGATTCAGCAGATCAGCCTTATCGGCCGAGCAAGTTCATTCGGCGAAGCCCGTGACTCCACTGGAATGGGCGGTTATCGGCCGCCGTTCACGGGTAACTGAAGTGATATTGTC
Source organism: uncultured Planctomycetaceae bacterium (assembly GCA_903921945.1). GTDB lineage: Bacteria > Planctomycetota > Planctomycetia > Pirellulales > Pirellulaceae > CAIXSC01. The sequence continues at coordinate 2,309 of CAIXSC010000741.1, read as the reverse complement.
TCGATTCGGCCAGATTTCCTATACTTCGCCCGCTTGATAAATTGCCCCGGGGAGGAGGACCACGCGCGGAGCGGGTGGTTCGCCGGGGCGCGAGCGTCGCGGGCGTTGTCGCACCGCGTCCGACTCAAGACTCGGTGAATGGAGTTACCGAACATGACTGGCATGGATGCGGAGTCTTTGCGTCGTCCGGCGGGGCGGCGGGCACAAGCGGTGTGGTGGGCGATCGGCCTAGGAGCGATCGCCGCTTTGGCGTTGGCAATGAATGCCTCTTGGCGGCCGGAATCCGCGACGGCTCAGGCCCCGCGCACTTCGCCAGCCGCGCCGAACTACGGCAAAACGGGACCAGCGGCCACCAATGCCGCAGTCACCAATCCAGCCGCGCGAGGCACGCCTTCGGCAACTCAACCAGCCACCGCTAGCTCGGGGTTGAGGACCGCGCCCGCCAAGGCCGCTTCATCCACGAACGCGCCGTCCACGGCCGCGTCATCTACGAGCACTCCAACAAAAACCGCCGCGGCTCCGCGGACCGTGCAGCCGGCTGGCGCGACCAGCGCCGACAAAGAACTGGCGGTGGTGGCGATGGTGAACAACGAGCAGATCACCCGGCAGGAACTGGCTCAGGCGTGCCTTGAGCGTTACGGCCGCGAGGTTCTGGAGAGCATCGTCAATAAGCACTTGATCCATCAGGCGTGCTTGGCGAAAGGGGTGAAGATCACCGAACAGGACGTCAACGATGAAGTGAAGCGGATCGCGGAGAAGTTCGGTTTGTCGACTGACCGCTGGTTGCAACTGTTGGAAGAGGAACGCAACATCTCGCCGGGCGATTACCGTCGCGAGATCATTTGGCCGGCACTGGCCCTGCGCGGACTGGCGAGCGATCAGATGGTGATCACCGCCGAGGAACTGAAGAAAGCGTTCGAAGCCGAATACGGCGAGAAGGTGCGGGTCCGCGTGATTTCGGTGAGCAGCCGCAAGAAGGCCGAGGAGCTGCATCGGAAGGCGGTCGCCGCTCCCGAAGACTTCGGAGCGCTCGCCAAAGACAACTCGGAGGATTCCAGCGCCAGCGTCATGGGACTGGTGCCGCCGGTCCGTCGGCATGTCGGGGACGCGACGATCGAGAAGATGGCGTTCAGCCTCAAGAAGGGCCAGATTTCACCGATCATCCCGATCGCGAACCAGCACCTGATCATCAAGTGCGAAGAGCACCTCGAAGCGACCTATCTGGGCGGTCCACAATTGAAGGAGGCCCAGGAAAAGCTGAAAGACCGCATCCGCGATCAAAAAACGCGGACCGTTTCCGCCGAACTCTTCAAGAAGCTCCAGGACGAGGCGCGGGTCGAGATCCTGTACGGCGATGCGGCGAAGCAAAAGCAGCAGCCTGGAGTGGCGGCCACGGTGAACGGCCAAGCGATCACCGTTCGCTATTTGTCCGAGGAATGCATCACTCGGCATGGCATGACAGTGCTCGACGGCGAGGTCAATCGCCGGATCCTGACGCAAGAGCTGAAGAAGCGGAACAAGGCTGTCGACGACAATGACATCCAGGAAGAAGTCGCCCGAGCCGCCGACTCGTATGGCTACCTCAAACCGGACGGCTCGCCGGATATCGATGCATGGCTTAAAAATATCACGGAAAAGGATGGCGCGACGGTCGACCTCTATGTTCGCGATGCGGTATGGCCGAGCGCCGCGCTGAAGAAGCTGGCCGGCAACAGCGTCACGATTACGGAAGAGGACTTGCAACGCGGCTTCGAATCAAACTACGGCGAACGGGTCGAGGCGTTGGCGATTGTGCTGGGCAATCAGCGGCAGGCCCAGCAGGTCTGGGAAATGGCGCGGGACAATCCGACGAACAACTTCTTCGGCGAATTGGCCAGCCAATACTCGATCGAGCCTTCGTCGCGTTCCAACTTCGGGAAGGTGCCTCCCATTCGCCGCCATGGCGGACAACCGCTGTTGGAAGAAACGGCGTTTCGCATGAAGCCGGGCGAGCTGTCGTCGATCGTGTCGATGAACGACAAGTTCATCATCATGCGTTGCCTGGGCCGGACGAAGCCGGTGGTCCATGAGTTCACTGAAGAAGTGCGCAAAGAACTCATCAAGGATCTCGTGGAAAAGAAGAGCCGGCTGGCGATGTCGAAGGAATTCGATCGCTTGAAGGAATTGGCCCAGGTGGACAATTTCCTGGCAGGCACCACAACCTCTGGCAAACCGATTCGCGGGAACGGCACCACCGCTCCGGCCGCCTTCGTGGCGCCGGGTGGCGCTCCGGCGACTGGCAATCCGGCGACTGGCAATCCGGCGACTGG
>CAIXSC010000740.1 GCA_903921945.1 uncultured Planctomycetaceae bacterium | reverse complement strand
GCGGGCTTTGAGTTCGCGAAAGGGGGATGGCATCCTGCCTGGGGGATCGGGGCGTCGTGCCGCGACGCTATTTGCTCGGTCCGGGATTCAGCAGCGCCGCAATCGCCGCCCGTAAGTCGGCTTCGAACTGGGGACCGCCTCCCACAAAGAGACTCGCCACTTTGCCTTCCCGGTCAATGATCACCGTCTGCGGAATGGCGGTCGCCGCGTACTTCGCCGCCACCGCGCCATCTTGGTCCAAGGCGACGGCCATCTTCCATTTTTGACGCTCGAGCAGCGAGGTGATTTGCTTGGGAGTTTCCTCGAGATTCACGGCGATTAGATCCACCTTGGCTTCTGGCGGGAGTTCGCGGACCACTTTGTCGAGCACAGGTATCGTTTTTAAACACGGTCCGCACCACGTTGCCCAGAAGTCGAGTACCACGATACGGCCTCGCTGCTTGCCAAGTTCAAACGCCTCCTTGCCAACCAACATTGGCAATTTGAACTCGGGTGCCGGCTTTCCAACCAAGGGTGAATCGGTGCCCGGCGCCCGCGAACCGCTCGGCGAGTTCCCCGACGCCGACGCCACCTTGGGCAGCGTCGCGGCGGTCCATCGCCATCGCGAATACGGCATCTTGGCACTTGCCTCGCCGACCGCCGCGCCAATCAGAAACTCGTCCACTTCCCTCACATCCACGCGCACTTCCCCAAGATTGGGATTGGTCCCGAACAGCACCCCGTCCTGGCAACCAGTTGGTTCGAATCCGATCCTGACACCGTCGGTGCGCAGGGCGAGCACCGATAAGGGGCGGATGTCCTGAGGGGGCGTCACCGACGCCCCCTCGCCACTGCCTTTCGCCTCGCTCGCCGATGCACCCACCTCGTCCGGGTTGATCCAAATGATGTGCGACACCAATTCGCGCGGCACGCGTTTGGTTTCCGTGCGCACTTCCATCGTCAATGATTGCTCATTCATTTCCAGCAATCGGCCACGCAAATAGTCGGCATCCCGCGATCGAACAATGTGAGTCGGCGGATTGTCGCGACTCACGCGAGGAATCATCAGAAGCCGCTCGCGTTTTACTTTCACGGGAGCGGGTGGTTTCGCACCGGGCAGCATTTCGATCGCTTTGATCTGCGAATGGGCGATGCGTTGGGTCGAGGAAACATTGGATTCGAGGCGGAGGCCCTGCTCATCGATCGCCAGTTTCTGGCATGGAATCACTTCGCCGGATCGCAAGTGGATCTTGTAAGGACCCGGGGTGGTCGAGGATGTGGCCGTCTGCGTCCCGTTGGTTGCTTGCCCATTTCCATCCGCGGGCGCGGCGCCAGGCGCATTGGCAGGCGCGTTGGCAGGCGCAGCCATTAGACCGCGAGCGACACGCGCAAAGCCGACGACCAGTCCGCCCGCAACGCCCACGACCTGTGCGTCTTCGTTTCGCGATGTGGTCGCGGATTGGTCCCGTGTATCTTGGGAACGGGCGATAATGCGACCGCTGAAATCACGATTCAATGCGGTTGGAGAAACCGCCACGACGGCTTTCCAGATCAAGCCTGTCGATTCGTTCGTTTTGCGACCATCGACAAGCTGGCCTTCGAGCGAACCGCCGTTCCACTGCAGTACCCGGTTGGACGGGGCGGGGCGCGTTGCCGACTTCACCATCACGGAGACGGAGCGAATATCGGCGACAGAGATGTCCAGTGGTTGCTCGAAACTCGCGTGCCGCAGACGCAATCTGCCAAGCTGGCTGGGGAGAGGCAGGCCAAACAGCCGATCGCCGGCATGCAGATGAACCATTAAGCCATCTTCCAGCGGGGCTGATCGCTGTTCGCTTAAGACGATTTGGGAAAAGCTGGTGAGAGGCTCTGTACGCTCGCCCATCCCATCCTTCAGGCGAACTTCGTTTTTGCCAGCGTCAAAGGCAATCACCTCCGCGACTTCCTGGCGTCCGTCGGTGCGTTCGATTCGAGGCTTGCCGAGTTCGATCGATCCCGGAGCGACGCCATTCCATGCCGACACGCGAAATGCGTCGATCCGAAGGTCGCCCAGCACATTGGTGATTGCCAGTTCGGTGGGCTCCTTTCGCTCCGGGATGGGCGCGATCACCTCTTTCGCGCCGGGCTTGCCCGGAATGTCGACAACCGCTTCCGCCAGCTGTTTCGCGGCACGCTGGACCTGCGGACGCTGGCGTCCGGGCGCGGTGCCGTTCGCCTTCGGCTTCGGAATGAACGTCAAATCGGCAAGTGCCTGGCCTCCACCGGAGAAGACAATCAAGCGGTTAGCCGCCCGATCGTATAGCAACTGCAGTCGCACACTTCCATTTCCGGAAGGCAACGTCATAAGCGGGCGAACTTCGGCGGACTCGTCGTCCTCGCGTGCGAGGACGAGCTCTTGGCCCCACACCTCTAAACGAAAGGCTGTGCGGTCGCGATTGCCATCAAGGCTAGCCCCGATCGCGACGGCGAAGGCCGCCTTGGTCTGCCACGATAGTTCCAGTTCGATTCGGGCTTTAGCGGGAAGTTCAAATTCGCTACGCAACTGCGCACCAGAGGAACTGGTCGAAGGCGACTCGCGGCTTCCCCATTGCTTCAATCTTTCAGTGGACCGTACCCATTCCACTTGGATGTTTGGATTGTTCGCCCAAGGATTCATGCCGAATTGGGGATCTTTGGGTCGCGCCGAGTACCAACCCAGCAGTCCCTGCGGTCCGGAAATCACGGTTTCCGCGTTTTGGTTCGCGAAAAACTGCCGCACGGTCCGGCGGGGGATTTTCAGTAAACCAAGCCTCTTAGAATCGATCTCGATCGAGTCCATCGAAAGGCTTTTCAGCGCGCCATACACGGATTCGCCCGACACGAGTTCAAATTCAAATAGCTCGCCCGGAAGTTTGCGGGGCTCCGCTACCGGCAATTGAATGCTTTGAATCTGCTCCCACGGCACTGACAGCGGGGCGGCGAAGGCCGACGACCGCCATTGTACGGTTCCCGGCAGACGATCGCTTTTCATCGAGCCTGACGCCGCAGCCTCGACGGCGACCCACTGACCCTGGACGTAGTCGCCATTGAGCATCCGCAAAGTCATCGAATCCGACGGTTCGGCTGCCAAGCTTGCCTTTACATTGGCCAGTAACAAGCCGGCCAGTAACAAGCCGGCCAGAGACAGGCGTGCCAGACATAGGCTGGCCAGGAATCGGCTGGCCAGGAATCGGCTGGCCAGAGACAGGCCGGACAGCGTCAACCCATCACGTGAGGGGCGAGCCGGAAAGGACAATCGCGGCACGATCGACGCCATGGCATTTCCTAACGTTCGTAAATGGGTAGGAAACGGAAGTTCACCGCGATCGCGAGCAGATTCAGCGCCGTGGCCACCGTCACACCATGATCGCCTTGGAAACTGCCATCGGGGGTTTGTTCGAGCTTGAGCTTGCGCACGAGTATCTTGTTCCACTTCTCCCAGGAATCCATATTGCTCTGGAATAGCGCTTGGGCTTGGTAGTAGCGGGTGTAATCGCGGTAGTGATTCTCCGTTTCGCCTTCGATCCGCGACGAGAGGAATCCAGAGGTCGTCTTGAACTCGGGCAAATCCTTGCGCCGGGCCACCGCGAAGACCAGCGTGGCGATCGACACGCGTGCCAGCGAGTCATCGAATCCGCCGAGACCGCCGGAATAGGCGACTTGACCTTTGTCCGACGTGTTTTTTTGGAAGTAGCGCACCGCCTTGTCGATCGCCTCGTCCGGAACTTCGATTCCGGCATTGCGAGCCGCCAGCAGTCCCACTGTGATCGAACCGGCCACCGAGGTGTCGGCGTCACGCGCGTCCGGGGAGTAACGCCAAGCTCCACTGCCATTTTTCTTCTGCGACGTGATCGCTAATCGCACGGCAAGTTCCAACGCGGCCCCGATGGAACGCTGTTTGTCTTTATCCGCGTCGCTGGTCCAAAGATTACGGTCATCGACGGTGCCGTAGGCTTCGGCCAGCGCGAGCATTGAGAATCCGTGGTGGTACATACTCGGGCCGAGATAGCCGGTTTTGGCGTCTTGAGCCGTGATGATTGACCGGAGAGCCCGGCGGATGTTTCCGCTGTAGAGTCCGTAGTTGGGGTCCTCGCCGGACGCGAGCAAAACCATCATGCACATCCCGGTGACGCCCGGCCCTTGTTCGCCGCCACCCTGCCAATTCCCGGCGCCGTCCTGCGTCCGGACCAGGTATTCCAGTCCACGCTGGTACAGTTCGCGCACATCCCGTGGCACGGCCTCGCCAGATCGCTCAAGCGGGGCCTGGGCCGTCAGCAGGGCGGGAGTTGAAGCGAACCAAGTCGCCAACGTCAGCAACAAGCCGCATCCCAATCCGCGGCAACGCCACCGGACATTTAGCGTATAGGAGGCAACATCGATATGACCCGGAATCATGGGAACCCCGAAGGCTGGATACTGGCTGGCGCGAAAACGCTCATTCGTCAAGGATGCGGTTTTGGCGGAGCATCTGACCATATTGGCGTCCCTGCTGACGGATCGTATTGAACGCGTCAAACTGGCGCTTGTCGAGAACGGCGAGCCACTGGGCGTCGGGCACCTTACTCATCAGGTACATCACAACGATCTGATCGAAATGTCCCGGTTTACGCGGCGGCGGGCCGGCCTCGTTGATCAACTGCACGATCTTCGCACGCTGTGCCACGGTCATGGGCGAATAGGTTTCCAATTCAGCCACGACCAATTCGATTTTGGCCAAATGCTGGAAGCGGCGTCGATCATCCTCCCATTGCGCGTGCTTACGCCGTTGATCCGGGTTGAGAATGCCGCCGATCGACTTCGCCATTAATGACTGGTCATCGAAAAACGTGGTTTGCATCCGTTGTTGTAGCGGACCAATGTCGTTCCAAATGCTGTTAAAGCGTTCTTGGTCCTTCCGCACCTCCATAAAGCGCGCTCGAACCACCTCGACTTGCTGTTGAAAGCGAATGACATCGCCCCGGCCGCAAAGTTCCAGTTTCTTGGCTTGTTCATCGGTGAGTGCGAATAGTCGCTGGAACGAGTCGATAAACAGCTGCAATTGGTCGTCGATCCGTTTAGCCGCTTTATCGCGTCCACCCGGAGCTTGGTAAATCCAGATATCGAAGTTCTCGACGCCGATTTCGAACGCCGCTTGGGCTTGTCGCTCGGCCCGTTGTTGCAGTGTCAGTTCGTCCTTTTGTTCCTCGTCCGATTCTTCCTCGGATTCTCCGACGGCGTTGGCAGTTGCGGAGTTCTGCGCGAGAAACACGAATTGAGCGTCGACCTGCGCCTCGATCTGATCGTCGCCTTGAACTTCGAACAGCCCGTCGTCCACCACCTCGATATGATGGAATGCCTGCATCATGAATGGCTGGTCTAGCATCGCATTGTGTGCCACGGGTAGATTCCCGAACGCGTTTGCGTCGTCGAGCCGAATCTCCCGGCCGTCCCCCATCACAAAGAAAACTTCGTCTTCCAAGTCGGCGCCAGCGTTCTCTCCAGGCTTGGCGTCGTCCGGCTTTTCGGTGCGCGTGTCCTCTTGGTCAGGCTGGTTGGCATTGGGTTCCTCTTTCGCATCAATGTCCCCAGCCTCCGCGTTGTTAAAGAAATGGCCGAGGAAGCTGCCCCAGCCCCAGTTGGCGAGGTCGGCTTTCTGGACCTGTTTCCACACGGCTTTCTGGCGGGCTTCGAGCACATCGAGGATGGGCTTATCAGGCAGATTGGGATAATGGCCGCCTTGGTTCTGGAGATAGAACTGAAGATTGGTTTGCCAATCCGCGTTCCAGTGTTTGTCCAGCACTTGCAACATCTGATCGCGTTGGTCGCGGGATAAGTATAAGTCCTGGTCCATCTTCGCGACCAGGCAGAGCATGGCTGCCCGCTTCCGGCTGGCCTCGCGCCGCTTGATCGCCTCCTCCAGAGCGGCGAGCTTGTCCCGAGGCAACTCTTCGCGGGCGATTTTGAGGAATTCCTGCGTGATGATCTTCTGCGGGTCGGGCTGCTTGTCCTTGCTGGGATCCCAGCGGCCAAGTTGCATTTTTTTCTGGCTTTCGAGGATCGCGTTGACCCCGCTTTGGAGCGCGGCCTTCCCGCGTTTGGCGATCTTCTCGCTTTGCTCCTTGGTTGGTTCGCAGGCTTGCCGAGCGAGATTGATTTGCCCGATCAGGATTGGACGAAGCTGCTGGCTGAAATGGATCTCGAGCTGCTTCCACTGTTGCTTAAGGCCCTCGTCGACATCCTCTTGACGCGGGTCCTTGCGGTCTTTCTCCTCGGCCTCGGCTTCCGCCATTTGAGCGGACGTTTCGCGTGCATCGCTGTTCGCGAACCATCGGTCGATGACGCGATGGAACAACCAAGTCAGATTGTCTTCTTGCGCGGGTAACGGCTGGCTGGAGCAGTGTATTAACGCCAATCCGGCGGCAGCGGCGGCGATGCGTGCCGCCGACGTCAGCCTCCGGATCTTTAAACCAGAATTCTTGCCGCGTTTGCGTTGCATGGTAAATCTCCGTCTATCGATTGCGGGCGGGTCGAACGCCCTCAATGCGGTTGAAGTACTCATCGAGCCCTGCGCGGAACTCTTCTGGCAGTTTGGGACCGGTCTCGCCCGTGGCCTGCGCGGTGTCTGGGTTTTCACGCACTTCACGCTCATTGCGGCCGCGGCCGATCAGGGCCAGCGCCGAATCGGTGGTGTTGCCGCGACCGCCGCCGCCCGGCGATGCCCCTCCGCCTCCTCCACCGTTGGGATTGAAACGTTGTGACTGCAGGAGCAACTCGATCGCCTCGGTCTCGGCGGCGATGGCCGGCCGGCCCGTGTCGGGTGTTCCCAGTATCAGGCTTGCCTCGCCCATTACCTCGGAGACGACCTCCAGAAGTTGCAATTCCTTCGCGAACTCGGATTCGCCATCAGGCAATTGCGCGATCCGCTCGGCCACCTTGTCGAGCCGGTCGG
>CAIXSC010000739.1 GCA_903921945.1 uncultured Planctomycetaceae bacterium | reverse complement strand
GGGAACCCAAAGCCAAGCCGTCTGGCGGCTGGATCACTATTTGGCTTTTCTTCGCCGCCGGAAAGGCGCTGCGCTGGCCACGTCGGCGAACGTGATGAAAAGATGGCTGCGGCGCGTGTTGCCGGTCCAGTTTTTCTCGGACCCAGTGACGGGTCGACCGGGTTGGACGCGGCGGGCCTTGAAGTGGCTTGGCCCGTCCTTCTCCTCGGCCCCGTTGCGACGCGCGATCCAGACCGTTTGCTTCGGCGCCTTTCTCTGGTTGTTCTTTGTCGTCTGCTGGCCCTATTCGGCCGCTCCGCTGGATGAGGGCCCATCGAGCGGCGGTTGGCGGTTGCGGGAGATCGAGTCGACGACCGGACACTTGCTTTTCGACCATTCCTCCGCTGCCTGGCTCCCCTCCGCGCGGCAACGCGTATTCCTGGGGGACGACCGCGTCGCGGACCGGGTTGCCGGAGAGCTCGGCTCGTTCGAAGTCGTCATGGTCACGACGGGAGAGCGCTCCCTGAAGTCAGCTACAACCGGCGACGCGACGGAACGCGAAACGCCAGCCGCCGACAGCTTGACGCTGGCGCCGATCACGCGGCTGAATGAAACGCAATTGGAATCGCTGCTGCTCAACGGTGGCGGCTGGACCGTGCGCGAGCGATCCGCCTGGCCTTCGCATTACGCGGACGAACTATCGCGGAAGGAATGGATTTCCGCCGAACTGTTTTTGGCGATCGATCCGTTGGTCGGAATATCCACGGCGGTCGCGTCTCGGAGTTGGGTTTGGTCAGTGGCGTCCGCCGCGATGATCTTGATCGCGTGCGTCATGATTCCACGCGGCTTCTGCGGCTACCTGTGTCCCTTGGGGACGCTGATCGATTTGTTCGACGGAGTGATCGGCCGTCGAGTGACTCGGTTTCGGATCGCGAGCGATGGCTGGTGGGTGCATCTCAAGTATTACGTTCTCCTGGGCGTGATGATCGCGGCGATTGGCGGCGTCTTGGTTTCGGGATATGTGGCGGCGATTCCCGTCATCACCCGAGGATTGTTGATGCTGGGCGAACCGGCGCAGGTGGCGGCGACACGCGGCTGGCGCCAAGTGCCGCTCCCCAACGCCGGCCATGCCGTCTCGCTGGCGTTGTTCGCCGCCGTGTTGCTGCTGGGCTTGCTGCGGCCGCGATTCTGGTGCAAATACGTCTGTCCGAGCGGCGCGCTCTTTTCGCTCGGCAACCTCCTGCGTCTCTCCGAGCGAAAGGTCGAGGACACATGCATTCACTGCAACAAGTGCGTCGAGATTTGTCCCTTTGACGCGATCAAGCCCGACTTCACCACTCGCGAAACCGATTGCACGCTGTGTCAAACGTGCGCAGGCGTGTGTCCCACGCAGGCGATCAAGTTCGTCGAACGTTGGAACCTAGTGCAACTCAAGGCGCCGAACGACCCACCGACCTACGAGACGCCGCTAGGACGTCGAGGGTTCGTGTCGCTGGCCGTCGGCTGCGCCGCGTCGCTGGTGGGAGGCGCGGGGCTCGCGGCCACGACGAAAGTTTTCAACGCGGGATGGGATGGCCCCAATGTGGATCCTCCCGTGCGACCGCCCGGCAGCGTTCCCGAGGACGACTTCCTGCGGATGTGCATCCGCTGCGGCGAATGTTTCAAGGCCTGTCCCTACCACGTGATCCAACCGATGGGCTTTGAACAAGGGTTGGAAGGACTGTGGACGCCCCGTGTTGTCGCCGACGCGGCCGGGTGCGCGCCCAGTTGCAATGCCTGCGGACAAGTCTGCCCGACCGGCGCGATCCGAGCCCTGCCGCTCGAAGAGAAGCGGCACGCTCGGATGG
>CAIXSC010000738.1 GCA_903921945.1 uncultured Planctomycetaceae bacterium | reverse complement strand
TCGTATCGGATCGGCGAGTCGCCACTCGCGACCATCTCGGGAACATGCATGCCGGTGCAAGGCGTGTAGCCTGCCATTTGGATCAGTCGTTGCCATTCGGGACCATGCATGCTGGCGTCGCGGCCATGCAGGATATGGACAGCGAGATGGGCCGCCTCGTGACACAGCACCTCTTCGAGGAGCGCCGCTCGGAGCGGTTCGCGCAGCGCCGCGTTGAGTCTGATGAGCATCCGCGTCGGGTAGGCGCGGCCAAGGGTGCGAGTGAAACGGGAACTCCATTCGATCCGGGCGTGCTCGGCGAGCGTCGCCGTTCCCCAGACCTTGGCCCACCGACGTAGAAGTCTATGGAACTGACGTTCCGGCTCCGCCTTCCGCGACTCTTGAGCCGCGTTCGTCTTGCCAGGACTTGGCATAAACACCCCATCGGTCGAATGGTTGATCGCCCGCATGTTCCGCTGGACGAGCCATCGCGTCGAGCGTCACGCCACCCATTTGAGCGAATCCGCCCTGAGCGAGACAAGCGATTGAACCTTGGCCGCGTCCATCGGTCCCGGATCGCACAACCCCGAGTCACTTCAACCGTGGTCGCGCAGCGACAACCGACGTTAGCCCAGCCTTTCAAGGCTGGGTCGTGATGTCAGCATGAATTCGAACGGCTCGATCGGCTCGACTCGCAAGGGCTGGAGTCCGCTGGCAAACAGCCAGGTTCTGGCGGCATGACGTATGCCTGAACCGGGAAAAAACGATCCGAAAAGCCGACTGGTCCGATGTGGCATTTTGACGTACATTTGAGGATGAAATGGCCACACGAAAATGGAAAGTCCGACTATGGCAACTAACAACAGCGATGCCCGGATCAACTTCCGGCTGAGCAGTGACCTGAAGAAGACGATTGAAGATGCTGCCGCCGAGATGGGGCAGTCCATCAGTGATTTCGCCATCTCCACCCTTGTGCAAGCGGCTCGCAAGGTTCTTCACGATCAGCACGTCACCCGACTCAGCGAGCGGGACCGGCACCTGTTTGCGGCCATGCTCGACGATGAATCGAGCAAGCCGAACGATGCCCTCGTGAAGGCAGCCAAGCGATACGAGAAGCAGGTTGGCTGATGGCGGAATGGACAATTCGCCGACTGGACAACGGCCACGACCGCGCGGCTTTCGACTGCGGCCAACCGATGCTCAACGAGTGGCTCAAGGATCGGGCCGGTCAGTTCGACCGCCGTGACCTCTCACGCACGTTCGTCGCTACCCGTCACGGCGAAGTGCGTGTCGTTGGGTACTATGCGGTTTCGACGCATCGAGTCGTGTACGAAGCACTACCTGCCGCCGAAGCGAAGGGACTCCCTCGCCTCGACATTCCCGTGGTGCTGATTGGTCGATTAGCCGTAGATCACACCGTACAAGGACAGGGTCTGGGAGCGTTGCTTCTGGTGGACGCCCTGCGACGGTCGTTGCAGATTTCCGAGCAGGTCGGCATTCAGGCCGTGGAAGTGGATGCCCTCGATGATGCTGCAAGAAACTTTTATCTCAAGTTTGGGTTTCGGTCGTTGTTGGACGATCCTCGACACTTGTTCCTGCCGATGCAGGAGATTCGCAAACTGAAGCTCGATCCCCTTTAAGCCGACAATCACTTCTCCCGACTCCTCCCGACGAGCGACAACCAGAATTCCCGACGCAGGGCGGGCGGACTGGGGGGGCGAGCGGAAACCAGAACCCCCGGCGCGGGGGCGAACCGGGTAGAATCGGGCACTTCCTGAACTCAAGGAGGAAGTCGCATGATCAAGGATGGCCAATGGCGTTAATTGCGGCGTTGGTTTACCACAGCGTGATCGTGTAACTCAACATCCCCAGCTATCGCTTTGGAGTCGGCGGAGATGGATTTTGAGTGGGATGAAGCGAAGGCGGAGGCCAACGAGCGAAAGCATGGCGTCTCGTTTGCCGAGGCGGTGACGGTGCTCGCGGATCCGTTGTCGCTCACGGGTTATGACCCGGATCATTCGGAAGACGAGGACCGGTACATTACAATCGGTCGTTCCGTGGCGGGACGCCTGTTGTTATTGTCGCATACGGATCGTGACGGAAAAGTGCGAATCATCAGTGCCCGCCAAGCGAGTCGCCGCGAACGAGGAGACTACGAAGATGGAAACTTCCCCGGATGAAGGCGAAGCGTTGAACGACGAACTGCGTCCGGACTACGACTTCCGTTCGCTGCGCGGGGTGGTACGCGGCAAATACGCGACGCAGTATCGCGAGCGGCTACGGGTGGTGCGGTTGGCGGACGACGTGGCAGATGCGTTTGCCGACGAAGCCGCAGTGAACAACGCCTTGCGGGAGTACTTGCGAGCTCGCCCAACGGAACCAAGCCAGACCTAAGTGAGCCCGTGTCATGACGCTGTCGATGGCGAACTCGCATGAGGCCAGTTTGGCGGGGTGGCTGGTCGAGGCGCCGGGGGGACGATGGCAAAGTTGGGGCGCGTGCGGAGACCAGACGCTCGGTGGATATATCGCCGAGCCCAACGCATGGCGACGCGGCTAAAAGCGGGGGGGGCGCCGGACAGCCATCCGCCGTCATGTTCTGAAATGCCTCGCGTCGAGCAGCCATAACATTGCGGCGACCAAGTCGCCGATCACGCCGACCAGCGGCCAGCGGGCTCCGGGCGTCTGTTGACTTGGATCACCTTGCAACGGAAGCCGCTGCTCGATCCGCCTTCGCCACGTTGGAGATATTCGGCCAATCGCCAATCCACTCAACCGTGGTCGCGCAGCGACAACCGATATTAGCCCAGCCTTTCAAGGCGGCCCCTCTGGGTTTCCTGTGGGTCGCCATCGCAGGAGTCTCAGGGTGCGGCTGTCGCCGCAGGATTTTTGGAGGCATGGCGCAGGTGGTCAAGTGTACATTGACAGTGGGGACGGCGACTGCGTAGGCTATTGGAACTAGGAGAAACGGAGTGGGGCTCTGCGGGGACGCAACCCAACGAGGCATATCCTGGTCGCGGGTGCTCCAAGGTACATCCGGCCGCTGGCGGGGTTTACTTCGCCAGCGGCTGCTTTTTGAAAAGACCGTTGGACACCTGCGTTATGACTCCGAAAATCCCGCGGCGCAAGCCGCGCCGGCTTGAGCGGTGGCTCGGAAGTTCGGCGAGGTACGAATCTTGGGCGGGACCCACACGAATCCCGGATGGACCAAACTTCCTTGTCGGGAATTGTCATTGTCGCCAGAGCGGACAAGTAATTGTTGTAATTGTTGCCGAACAGTGATCTTCCGCCGGGCACCGAGGTGAAGGCGATATGAGCGAGAAGAACAACGGTAAACACGGTCTAGCGGAACCGGACGGCAGCGAACTCTTCTGTCGGGTCGTGGAGATTCTGGAGCAAGCACGAGCCAACGTCGTCCGCTCGGTCAACGCCAACATGGTGTGGGCCTACTGGCTGATCGGTCGAGAGATCGTGCAAGTGG
>CAIXSC010000737.1 GCA_903921945.1 uncultured Planctomycetaceae bacterium | reverse complement strand
GTCGATCGCACGAACCTTAGCTCGCTGATTCCCAACAATTTCGAATTGATCGTGCCCTAACGCTAGCGACGCGGCGTAGTGAGTCCGCGGTCAGCAATTGGTCGAATCGCCTGCGCCCCGATCGGAATCCGATCGGGGCGTTTTTCATGGTCGTTGCCGAACTTTGGTCACCTCGAGCGGCAGGACGGCGAGAGCGGCAGGACGGCGAAGGGCCAGCACTCGACAGGAGACCGGTGAATCGCTCCTGGAAACGCTACAACTGTTACAAATGGCAAGGTCCTTTGCGAGTTTACCGTTGGCGATGGAATTATCGTGCTGCGCGAGTTGATCGCCACAATCGACGCATTTAACATTTCCGCATGGCTTGGACGCCTCCGTTACAGATGGAAAACTCGCGTGAATCGGGAGGCGACGGCCATGAGCAGTTTCCAGCAAGTCCTCGCTGGTATCTTCGGCGTATCAGCAACCTGCCGTCGGGCTTATCCGCGTCACGCCGCCATCGATCGCACGGTGGCGAAAGCGAGGTTGAGTGGGCGGAACGCCGCAGCCCGACGGCGGATTCCCCTTTGTGAAACGCTTGAAACGCGGCGGGCGTTGGCGATCGACTTGGAGGCCCGGTTCGAGTTCGCTACTCCGGCGGGAAGCCCGGTGACATCGCTGCAAGTTGGCTCGGACTTTTTGCTTCGAACGTACGTCCGTGACGTGCGGGCCATTCCTGGCGGCGTCAAGCAGGCGTACTTTGACATCACCTATTCCACGTCAGTGGCGACGGTTACTGGAGCGATCGACCACAGCGATTTCTTTTCGGGCGGTCCCCAGGGACAAACCGCGACACCGGGGTTGATCGACGATGTCGGCGGCCGCGACCCTGATTTGCCGCCCGATCCACCAGGCGCTGAAGAACTGCTGTTTACTCTTCCCATGCGGGCCATCGCGGCAGGCAGGCTGACGCTGAGCGGCACGCTGGGCTCGGGGCTCACTTTTTTCTTCGACACCGTGGTGGGACTAGGCGCCAGTAATGTGCGATTTAGCGGCGGCGCGATCGACGTCGTTGGCGCCGGGATCACGGTGTCCCCAACGACGGGGCTGACGCTGTCGGAGAGCGGACAGGCAGCCAACTTTTCCGTGAAACTCGATTCCGCGCCCACGGCGAACGTGACTATTCCGCTGTCGTCTTCCGACACGAGCGAGGCGGTTGTTTCGCCCGCCAGCCTCACGTTCACACCGCAGGACTGGCAGACACCGAAGACCGTGACAGTCACAGGAGTGAACGACGATCTCGTGGACGGTCCCCAGCCATTTACGGTGGTTATCGGCGCCGCATCGAGTAGCGACTTCCGTTACGCGGGAGTCAATCCGGCCGACCCCACGGGCGCCAACGCCGATAATGACATCGCGGCTCTGTCAGTCAGCGTGCCGACCATCAATGAAACGAACGTCGACCAAGTCGTGAGTTTCGCGATTACGGTCGATAAAGCGGTGGTGGGCGGTTTTGTCCTCGATTTCACGATCGTCAATGGCGGCGCTACGGCGCCGCTTGACTATGTGGTCAACACGGTGGGGCCGCTGTCGTTCACGGGGACGGCTGGCGAGTCGCGAAACATTGCTGTGACCATTAAGGGCGACGTGGTCATTGAACCGAGCGAGACTTTCAGTTTGTCGCTGGATCGGGTTGTGCCAATCTCGCCCGTTACGGCCGATCGGATCAACCTGCCGTCGCCGCGGTCGGCGACCATCGTGGATGACGACGTTTCGCTGGCGATCACCGCCACGGATTCAACAAAGCAAGAAGGTAGCAGCGGAACGACGGCGTTCGTCTTTTCCGTGGTCCGTAGCGGGCGGCTGAGTGGTGCGACCAGCGTAAGTTACTTGGTAGGCGCCGCGCCCGGGTCGTCGGTAAGCGTGGCCGATTTCGGTGGGAGTTGGCCAAGCGGCACGGTGACTTTCGCGGCGAACGAGTCCGGCCAATCGCTGTCGATTTCCGTGGTGGGCGACACCATCGTGGAAGCGGACGAGTCGTTCCTGGTGGTGCTCAGCGGCCCTTCTGGCGGCGCGCAAATTGGAACGGGCTCGGCGCTGGGCACTATTCTTGACGACGATACCACGGTGACGCTGTCCGCCACCGACGCGTCCAAGTCGGAAGGCAACGCGGGCACCACCGCCTTCTCGTTTACGGCGACCCGAAACGGTCTTACCACCGCATCGCTGACGCTGAACTACGCGGTCGTCGGTTCGGGGGGAACGCCAGCGGATGCGGCCGACTTTGGAGGCGCGTTGCCGAGTGGCGTGGTCAGTTTCGCCGCCAACGAATCTTCGAAGACCATCGTCGTCAACGTTTCGGCCGACCTGCTGGTAGAGGCCGACGAAGGGTTCGCGATTTCCCTTCTCAATCCGTCAGGTGGAACAGCGGGCGGTAGCACGGCCGTGATCGCGACCGCGCTCGGCACGGTTCGAAACGACGACTCGACCGCATTGTCCTTGGCAAGCTTGTCGCGGGCGGAGGGCGCGGGCGGCGTGAGCACCATGTTCCGGTTCGCGGTCGCGTTGGGGCAGGGGGTTGCTAGCGGATTCGATTTGCCGTTCACGGTGTCGGCGGGCAATGCCACGCTCGCCGACGACTTCGTGGTTGCCACCGTCAGCCCACTCCGTTTCACGGGCTCGTCAAACGAGACGCTCAACATCGACGTGACGGTCAACGGCGACGCGACGCTTGAGCCGGACGAGTCTTTTCAGCTCAGCCTCGGTGCGCCGGCGAACCTGGCGGCTGGCATTGTCGCGACTCGAATAGCGGTTCCATCGGCGCCGGCGATCGGCACCATCGTGAATGACGACGCGGCCGTGTTGGCGATTCAAGGCCAATCGCGTGCGGAGGGGGACTCCGGCACGACGATACTCGACTTTCCGGTGACGCTCTCCAACGCCGTCGCCAACGGTTTCGATCTGCCGTTTACGATCAATGCGGGGACGTCGGCGGCTGGGACCGACTTCAGCATCGCCACGACGTCCCCGTTGCGATTTTCGGGATCGGCGGGCGAAACCAAGACGATTCGCTTCCAGGTCGTCGGCGATTCCACGGTCGAACTGGACGAGAACTTTTCGATTGTGCTTGGGCAGCCCGCCAATTTGGCGGCGGGCATCGCGTCCACGGCGCTTACCACGGCCGGCAGTCCCGCCACCGCCGTCATCGCCAACGATGATTCGGCCGTGATTTCCGTCGACGATGTGGCGGTGACAGAGGGTGACAGCGGCGTTGTGGCACTGGTCTTTCCCGTGCGGTTGTCGCGGCCGGTCGATGTCGCCGTTCAATTTTCGTACGCCACAGTCGATGGCACCGCGACGGCGATCACTGGCGACTACCAGTCGGCGACTGGCACCGTGACATTCGTTCTGGGCGGTTCGCTTACGGGCTCTGTCACAGTGAGCGTGGCTGGCGACTTGGTGGCGGAACCGAGCGAGACATTCCGACTGGCGTTGACTGGACTGACCGCTGGCACTCCAACCCGAGCGGTCACGTTGGCTCGGAACGAGGCCCAAGGTCGGATCGACACGGACGACGGCGCCGCGCTGTCGATCGCGGACGCTCGGATGGACGAAGGACAATCAGGCACGCGGCAGATGTTGTTCACGGTAACGCTCTCGCGGCCGATTTCGGCTCCGTTTAGCGTTCCGTATTCAACGGTGGATGGTTTGGCGACGGTGGCGGGAGGGGACTTCGGCGCCGCGACGGGCCAACTGACATTCAGTCCGGGGGGGCCGCTGTCGCAAACGATCGGTGTGGTGGTGAACGGCGATACGACCGTCGAGCGCGACGAGGATTTGAATGTCGCGCTGGGGAGCCTCGTGGGAGCGCCGCCGGAAGTTGTCGTCGGCCGGTCATCCGCGCGAGGCGTCATTCAAAATGACGACTCGGCGGTCATCCGCGTTTTACCTGCGGAACTGTTGGAAGGCGACGCGGGTTCCCGCCGGCTCGACTTTTCCGTGGAACTATCGCAGCCAGTGGACGTGGCGATCGAAATCCCGTTCAGCACGGCGGATGGGACCGCGAGGGCCGACCGGGGCGATTACCAAGCCGCCAGCGGCAGTCTGCGATTCGCGCCGGGTGAACCGCTCCTCAAGACGGTGTCGGTGAATGTGACGGGCGACTTGCTCGTCGAGCCCAACGAGTCGTTCACCCTGAATCTTGGCGTTCTTGGGGCGGGAACGCCGCCACGTTCGGTGACCGTGGCGGCCGCGTCGGCGCTGGGCACTCTTGTGAACGATGACGACGCGCAGCTCACGATTTCCGCGGGTCAATCGGCGAGCGAAGAGTCAGTCGCGGGAAGTTTCCTTATTGCGTCGAGCCGTCCGTTCCAAAGTTCCGTCGCGGTCGGTTTGAATTTGAGTGGAACCGCCAGCAGCGGTGTCGATTTCGCCTCGATTGGAACGTCTTTCATCTTTCCCGCCAACGCCACCAGCGCGACGCTTTCCGTAACGTCGCTCGCCGACAACCTGATCGAGGGCAATGAGACGGTAACGGTGGGGTTGGCTGGAGTCGATTCGGCTTCCGCGACGGTCGGCGCAGCGAACGCCGCCACGATCAGTATCTTCGATAACGACTCGGCGACCGTAGTGTTGGAGACGGGGCGTTCGCTTTCCGAGGCGGCCGGCGCGCAATCGGTGCGGGTGTTGCTGGCGACTTCTAACGGCTCTGGGGGAACCGCCGTTCTGGGGCCGGGAGTGCAGGTGCGCGCCGAACTGGTCGATGATGGTGTCGGAACAGCGGCGAGTTTGCTCGACTACGCTCCGCTGGGCGTCGTGAGCGTATTGTTTTCGCCGGGCGCCGGTGATGGAGCGGCGGTCAATGTCGCGGTGAGCGTAATCAACGACACTTTGATCGAGGGTCGCGAAACGCTGCAGTTGCGGCTCCGTGGCTTGGTTTCGACCTTTGATGGCCGCGTCGCTTTGGGCGCTGCCGGTGTGCCAATCGCCATCACGGACAATGATAAGGCGACGCTTGCCGTCAACGCCCGCGGGCCATTTGAAGAGTCCGCCGGTACGCAACCGGTCACTGTAACGCTGACAACATCCGACGGCGCGGGCGGTTCCGCCACGCTTGGGCCGGGCGTCGACATCGTGGCTGAACTGTTCGACGCCGGCGGAGGAACCGCGACCGCTGGGGCTGACTATATGGCGCTCGCGGGGCGCGAGATTCGATTCGCCGCCGGTGCTGCCAATGGCTCGACAGCTTCGACCAACGTCACAATCATCAATGATGCTCTCATCGAAGGGCCCGAGACGATGCGTTTCGGCCTTCGCGGTCTCGCCAATGCCCATGATGGACAGATTCAACTTTCGCCAACGTTTGCCACGTTCGACATCTCCGACAACGATTCGGCAACCATTTCCATTGAGAACTCGCGAACGCTGGCGGAGGCGGGGGGCTTGCAAACTGTCACGCTGACGCTCGCGACTTCCGATGGAGGCGGTGGAACGGCGTCGCTTGGCCCTGGCGTCATGGTCACCGTGGATGTAGTGGATGCGGGGCAGGGGACGGCGACCGGCGGTTTGGATTACGCCTCGGTTGCGCTTACGTCGGTGGCGTTCCCAAGTGGCGCTGGCAATGGCGCGACCGCCACGACGGCGTTGACGCTCCTCAACGATTCGTTAGTCGAAGGGTTGGAGACGCTGCGTCTGTCGATACGCAACCCAAGGTCGTCGAACGTGTTTGTCCCGATTCTGGGAAACTCGATGGCGGTTTTGACCATCGCAGACAACGACACAGCCCGGATTTCGTTCGTCACAAACCAAACGCTGAGCGAAGCTGGCGGCACGCAGACGCTGGTGGCGACCTTGGCGGCATCCAACAATGCCGGAGGCCCGGCGACCCTGGCTCCAGGAGTGTCGCTGGCCATCGATGTCGTGGACCTGGGAAGCGGAACAGCGACCACTGGCGTTGACTATCTGGCGTTCGGCACGCGGACTCTCACGTTCGCCGCCGGTTCGAGCCAAGGGGCAACATCCTCGTTCACGTTTTCATTGACGAACGACGCCTTGATTGAAGGCCCGGAAACCCTGCAACTTAAGCTCCAAAACTTGAACTCGACGCGTGACGGTCAGGTGAGTTTTGAATCGGCAAACGCGAGCGTATCGATCGTGGACAACGACACGGCGACCTTGGCATTGGAGACGGCTAAGGAGATCCCCGAGTCAGGCACCGCCGGCGTGCTTCTGGTCACGCTCCAAACATCCGACGGGGCGGGGGGCCAAGCGACGATGGCAATTGGCGTCGTGATTCGGGCCGAGGTCGTCGATGCGAATTCGGGCACGGCTTCCCGCGGTGTTGATTACGCCGCCTTTGCTCCCGTCGCTGTTACGTTCGCGAGCGGCGCGTCGCAAGGAGCCACAGCCACGGTGTCCGTCGCGGCGTTCAACGATTCCTTAGTCGAGGGGCCCGAGACGCTTCGGCTCAGTCTGCGAGCGGTTGCGGGAGCCACGTCCGCTCCCGGGACAGTCGCTGACCAGATGCGGTTTGGAAACACGGAAGCGGTCGTGACGATTGTGGACAACGATACGGCCACGTTGTCGTTGGATGCCTCGGCTATGCTGTCGGAGCAAGGGGGAACGCAATCGATCAATGTCAGGCTGTCGACATCGGATGGCGCGGGCGGCACGGCGACGCTCGCGCCCGGGGTCACGGCCCGCGCCGAACTCATCGACGTGGGTGGCGGTACGGCCGTTAGTGGACTCGACTACGTTGCGATCAGTGGCCTTCCGGTGGTCTTTCCCGCCGGTGCGACTCAAAACGCGGTGATCGCCGTCTCCGTAAATCCGCTGAACGACAATTTGGTCGAGGGGCAAGAGACGGTTCGGCTTCGTCTGAGAAACTCGACGGCGGGGGGCCAGGCCGCTGCGGGACAAACATTGGTTAACAATACGATCTTGACCGCCACCATCGCGGACAACGATACGGCGAGCTTATCGATCGAGGCGAACAAACGGATTCTGGAATCAGGCAGCGCCCAATCTGTGCTCGTGACGCTGTCGACGTCGGATGGAGCGGGTGGCGCGGCGACGCTTGGCCCCGGCGTCAAGGTTTCCGCTCGAGTG
>CAIXSC010000736.1 GCA_903921945.1 uncultured Planctomycetaceae bacterium | reverse complement strand
CGGCAACTGTCGGTGGGACTTGAGAGCCATCTGAGGGTTGAGATGCGACGGGTTGTGGTAGAACAGCGGTTCCGCTACCGCGTCGCGTACGAACCGCTCCGTGAACTGCGGCTCGCCGTGCCGTCCAACTTCGCGGTCGATGGATTCCAAGTTTTCCAGGAACGCGCTGGCGGGGAACTCGACGCGTTGCGGGCCGTCGAGGATGCCGCGATCAAGCGTGATGAACCGGACCAGCCCGGCGGTTCCGACAAGCCCAATGTGGCCGGTGAATCGCCGACGGGCGATCCCGGGGCGGGCAGCCAGGAGCGACGGTTTGCCGTGGAGCCCCCGGGCCTGGGAGTGCTGCAGTTTGTCGTCCGTTACACGGTTCCATGGACCGCTTCCGAGCGTCTCTCGACCGCGATCGATGTTGCCGCGGCGGATGAGGGAACTGGTGTGAATCGCCCCCGTCTTGGCATGAATGACATGCTGGGCGGCGTCGCGGTGGATACGTCTCCACCGTTGCCGACAACCGTCATGATTCCACTGCTGACACCGGTCGCCGACGCGGCCACCCGACTCGCGGGCAATGCGCTTGCCGTGGCGCGCGATAACGCCTGGGAGATCGCGGTTTCCGATCCTCGTTGGCTGCCGGATTTGCGAATCTCGGAGCGTCGAACAGCGGCCGGCGAATGGACGCGGGTGGCGGCTGATTGGCAGGAGAGTGTCAGTTTGGAGATTGTGCCGGCTCGGGCCCGCGAAGACCGCGGAACGGTGGTGCGCCAGATTTGGGTCCAGTCGTGGTTTTCCCGCCAGTGGCGCCAGGACCGCGTCTCGATCCGCGCGGAGGCGAGCGATGCGCGGCTCTTTGTCGCCTTGCCGGCGGATGCGGAACGCGCCGATTTGCTCGCCGCGGTGAACGGACGCCGGGTGATCCCCGTCGACGCGGGCGCGGGCATGCTGCGGATCGACTGGCCGGTGGACGCTCGCGAGGGCCTCGAGAGTGGCGAGCGGACGATTGAATTGTCGTACCTTGCGAAGCGCCCTTCGCCGGGCGCCATGGCGGCCGGAAGATTGGCTGTGCCGATGCCACAAATCGCCGGCGCCCGCGGAGCTCAGCGTTGGTGGTGGCAACTCGTGTTGCCGCCTGACGAACACCTGCTTGGCGAGCCGGTTGGATGGGTCGCGCAACCGAAGTGGCAGTGGCGAACCGGCTGGGTGGAACGCGGCATGGCCGGTTCGCAACACGATCTCGAACAGGCCTTGGCCGCCTCGTCCCAAGAGCCTCCACCTTCGGAAACGAATCAGTATTTGTTCAGCACTTTCGCACCCGCCGGAGAGGTGCAGGTATGGGTGGCGGATCGCGCGACCTTGGTACTGCTTTCATCGGGAGTCATTTTGGCCGTCGGTCTCTTGATGCTTTACGTTCCCTGGCTGCGCCATCCGCTCTGGGGCTGGGCGGTGGCGGCGGCGGCGCTGGGATCGGCCGCGTTATCCCCCGCCATCTCGCTCGTGATTTTTCAAGCGGGCATGGCTGGCCTTGTGTTGGCATTGTTCGGTCTTGTGCTGCGTCTGGCCTTGCAGCGACGCACTCCGCCTCGGCCTCTCTTGCGGCCCTCAACCGTCAGCGTGGTGGAAAAGCCGCTGTCGGACCCTCGCCGGCCGCGACCGGACAGCGCGCCGGCAGCGCCGACGGCGACCGTGCCGCCATCGGTTCTCGGACTATTGATCGGAGGGCTGGTGGCCGGCTGGACGGCGACGACGCTCGCCGAGGACGACACCCTGCGATTTCGCCGCGTGTTGGTGCGGGAAGAGCAATTGCCCGAGCTGGCACGCGGATATCTACCGATTGTTCGCCGCGAGTTCGACGAACTGTGGGCGGCGGCGGCGTCCCGCTTGCCGACCAACGCGCCGGCGACCCGCATTGAACGGGCCGACTATCTGTTGCGGTGGGAGTCGCCGCGGTCGCTCGCGGGCCAAGCTCAGTTGGCCGTGCGGCATGCGGGTGAGAATGCGGCCTTTTTGTCGCTTGAACCGTGCGACTTGGCGATCGTGGAGCCGCGCTGGTCGGCGATGGCGACGACTGGCACGCCGACGGCCTCGGACGTCCGCGCCGCGTCACCACCGGTTCCAGCCAACGGCGCGCCGTTGACCGTCGGCGAGTTGCCTGTCACGTCGCCTCGCAGCACAGCGCGCGTTGGCACAGCGCGCGTTAGCACAGCGCGAGCCGGGTTGTCGGCGGCGGGGATTGGCGCGGTGGTCGACGCCGACGGTTGGCTCCAGTGGCGTTTCTCGCTGCGTGCTGAAGAATCGGGAACCGCGTCCGCGGCGCCGCGGTTTCGAGTTCGATTGCCGCTGGCTCCGCGACAACGTCTGTGGCTGGAACTGCCGGAAACGCTCGCGCCGCGGTGCGACGAAGCGATCGTCTCCGGCCCCCGAGCGGAACTGCTGCTGCGCGACGCTCCGGAAGCAACAACCACGCTGACGGCCGCTAATCACGTTTGGTGGTGCCTCGAGTGGTCAGGGCAATCCGAGCTCGAATGGACCATCGAGACCTCTAGCGAGACCGAGCGGCGAGCGCCGCCTTTCGCCTGGCGCCAGCATACGGAATACGAAGTGAACGCGGTTGGCTTGGAGCTTCGGGCGAACGCGCGGCTAGACATCGGCGCCGGGCGGTTGCGGGAATTGCGAATGGAGGTTCCCGCCGGTCTGCAACTGCGGTCGGCACGTCTGGGCGACCAAGCGCTATCCTGGACCTTGGGCCCGTCAGCCGACGCAGGCGGACAGTTGGAGGCGCGGATCGAACTTCCCGGATTACAAGGCTCGGATCGACTGTTAACGGTCACCGCGTTCGCCGCAGTGCCGCTGGATACGGATTGGAACTTGCCTTCGCTGAGATTGCTGGATGGTTTCTGGCAGGAATCGACCGTTGCTGTGGCGATCGCCGAGCCCTTGCAACTCTTGTGGAACGAGGTGCGGGGAGGGCGACAAACGCTAGCCCGGGAGCTTGCCGCGCCCACGCCAGGATTCAGCCTTGAGGCTCAATTCCACGAACCGTCTGGCGGAATCGCCATGCGCCTTGGCGTGCCCGCGGCTGAGGCCCGCGTGTTGACAGGCACAAGCGTCGCGGTGGAGCCGGCCGCGTTGACCGCCCGAGGCGAAGCCTTGATCCAAGTCGTTCGCGGCAGTCCCGGGCGGCTGTCGGCGGAAGTTCCGAAGGCCTGGATCGTGGACAGCGTCGAGTTCACTCCGGACAACTTGGTCGAGGACTATAGCTGGGAACCTTCCGCCCGCGCCACTCACCAGCGTCTACAAGTTCGGCTCCGCGATCCGCTTAGCCGCGAACGCGCTTTTCGCTTGACGGTGCGCGCCCACCGCCCCAGGTCGGCCAACCGCGATACGCTCCGCGATGACAGCTTCCGAGTTCTGGAGATCGCCGGGACCGCCGAGTTGCGAGTCACGAACCGGCGGCTGGTGGCGGTCCGCGAAGATCCGGCCACACCGTTAAGTATGCGATCCGACGCCGATGTGGCGTGGCTTTCCACCAGCGAGTTGTCGGCCACGGAAACGGCCTTGATCGACAACAACGCGGACTATCTGTTCTTGGATGGCGCCGAAGCGGCGCGGCTGGAAGGTGTCTCGCAACGCACGTCGCAGGCTTACGGCGCCGACTTGGATGTTGGCGTCAGCGTGCTGCGCGACCGGGTGGTGGAGCAGTACCGTATTGGCTGCGAGCCGCGTGGAGCCCCTGTGTCGCGGCTGGTCGTTCTCTTTTCCCAAGGCCGCCCGGAACCGTTGTCGTGGCGAATCGCGGACGAGACGGGTGCCATGGTGCCGGCTCGGAAACTGTCCACCGATGAGCTCGCCGCGTTGACCCGCGCCGCCGGCGAAGGCTGGGAACTGCAACTCCGAATGGCCCGCACCAAGCCGTTCACCGTGCGCGCCGAACGCACGACCAAGTGGGATGGCCAGTCCTTGCCTTTGGCGTTGATTTCGCTGCCTGAAAGCGAGACGCAGCGCGGGGCGGTGCGGGTCGAGACGGCCGGTGGCCATGCTCGGCTGATCGCTTCCGACCTGGAACGCGTGCCTCCGCCCGCTCGGCTCGCCAACGCCGCAACCGAATGGCTTGGCGGATTCCGCTACGACCCGGCACGCTCGCCGGTTCTCGCCCTTGTGCCGCCGGTTGGCCCATCCGGCGATCCGCCCGTGTGGGCCTGGACGGCTGATTTGGTATCACGGTTCCTACCGACTGGCGGGACCGTCAACACGCTCGATTTTGAGCTCGAAAACCGGGGCGCCCGCCAAGTCCGACTGCGAATGCCCCCCAAGCTGTTCGACACAGCCGTGTACGTCGATGGCGTTCCACAGGCGACGCGTGCGGTGCCGCCCCATCCCTCGCTGTCTGGCGGATCAGACATAACCTCGTCAGCCGCCGCCTCGCCGATCGGGCCAACGCTCGTGGTCACGCTGCCCGCCGGCGTTCGTAGGCCGCGATTGCGAATCGAGTATCGCCTCGAAGGCCCTCCCCTCGGGGCTTGGCTTCGCCTTCGCGGACCGCGTCTTTCCTGGAATGGAATCGACACCGCGAATGTCCGGGCGCCCGCAGCGGATGCGTCCGCTGGGCACGCGTCGAAAGGCCCTTCATCACCCGTCAATCCAACTGCCGGTCCCACGTCGATGCTGGACGCGCCGAAGCTGGAATCACCGGTGCTCGACTCGCCTCTGCTGGACGCGCCGAAGCTGGACGCGCCGAAGCTGGACGCGCCGAAGCTGGAATCACCGGTGCTCGACGCG
>CAIXSC010000735.1 GCA_903921945.1 uncultured Planctomycetaceae bacterium | reverse complement strand
CTCATCGCCATACACGAGGCTTCCGCTCAAACCACGATAGCTCAAGAGCTTGACATCCAAGACCTCGCGACTGCCGAGATTCACGACGCATTGGATTGGCTGCTTGCGCGACAAGTGCGCATCGAAAACAAACTCGCGAAGCAACAACTCGCCGAGGGCGCGTTGCTCATGTACGACGTCAGTTCGAGCTACTACACCGGTATCGAGTCAAGCCTGATTAAGCATGGGTATAGCCGCGATGGTCGACCGGCCGCTCCCCAAATCGTCTATGGACTTCTTTGCGCTGCGAATGGCTGTCCCGTGGCGATCGAGGCTTTTCCAGGAAACACGGCGGATCCTAAATGCTTCTCCTCCGAAGTGCGAAAGGTGACCAAGCGATTCAAACTCGGAAAGATTGTTTTCGTTGGCGACCGGGAAATGATCACCAGCGTCAGAATCAAGGATCAACTCAAGAATGTCGAGGGATTGGATTGGATCACAGCTCTACGTAGCGTCGACATTCGTCTGCTCGCGGACGAAGGCACTGTTAACAAGAGCATGTTCGACGCCTGCGACCATAAGGAAGTGTCCTCTGAAACATTCCCTGGCGAGCGATTGATTATGTGTCGCAACGCGGCTTTGGCGGAGGAGCGACAACGCAAACGTGCCGCCCTACTCGCGACGACGCGAGATAAGCTTGATGCGATAGCCAAATCCGTCGCTCGATCAACCAATCCGCTGCGTGGCAAAGACAAGATTGGAATGCGAATCGGCCGCTACACGAAGACGCCGAAAATGATGAAGCACTTCGAGTTGACCATTGAAGACGATGCTTTCTCGTACAGATTGAAGGAGCAGTCGGTTACGCGCGAGGCTGCGCTGGATGGCATCTGTGTAATCAGGACAAGCGTTCCCATCGATACTTTGTCAGCCGAGCAAACCATCGGCATATATAAAGGAATGTCTCGTGTCGAGCGAGCCTTTCGTTCGATAAAGATGGCGCAAAATGAGCTTCGGCCAACCTTCCATTTTAATGACGATCGCATCCGGGCACATGTATTACTGTGTATGCTCGCGTACTATGTTGAGTGGCACATGAGAAGAAGTCTCTGTCCAATTCTACTGGAGGATCATGCCCCAGAGGCTGCCGCCGCCAAGCGCCAGTCCATCGTTGCCGAGACGCAGCGTTCAGATGCGGCGGTGACAAAAGACCTAACGCGGATAACGGAAGATGGCCTTCCTGTCCAGAGCTTTCGCAGCCTTCTCAGAGATCTCGGCACTATTTGCCGTAACACGATTCAGATTCGCGGGGTGCCGGAAGGGCTCTTCAACGAGGTCACCCAGCCAACGGAGCTCCAAAAGAAGGCGTTCTCGCTGCTAGGTATCGAATTGAACGCCTAGCAAGCCCGAAGACATAAGCTAAAATTTCGAATTCGCCAAAAACTCGCGTTTTCTGGCGTGGGGTACGCGAGTTGTTTCTTTTGCGATCCAAAAAATCGGGTTAACACAGCCGCCTACGAGTTTCCGATTACCGCTTAACAAGGAGGCTCGCGGTCGATCCTAGAAACGCTCCATACACGAGGGTTGCGGTCGTGTACAAAACGGGTAGCAAGAGCTGCGGATATGTCGAGTTCCGAATGAAAGCGTCGGTGACGGCTCCGCCCGCCAGCATCCCGAGAAACCATCCCACACCGCCGGTCAGCGGCCAAAGCCAGCTTCGCCGCAGCCGCGCTGCCGCCAGCACCAGCGCCTGGGTGGTTCCCATGCCAAGGCCAATGAACAACAGGTACCACCAAATCCCCAGAAAACTGAGGAAAACACCCAGCAAACTGGCGGGGACCCATACGATCGTCCACCCTCTCAGCGCCTTCAAAAGCAACACGGATTGCACCACCGCGAGACCGACAGGCAACGCGTAAGTTCCGGCGTTGTTGTAGGGTGGAAACCATCGGTCCACCGCGAACAGCCCGATCGCCATGCCAGCGTGAGTCAGCGCCCACGTGGCGACGCGAGCGAAAAACGCCTTGCTCCAATGGCCCATCGAGATGGCTCCCCGTCGAATAATTCCGCGTCTTTTGGAGACGTTTCTCTCGAGCGTCGCGGGGGCCTGCAGCGGTGGATCGGAACGTTCGTTTAGGCTACGGTAGTGGCACGAAGACTCTCCGCTATTCGCTTGGGACGATAT
>CAIXSC010000734.1 GCA_903921945.1 uncultured Planctomycetaceae bacterium | reverse complement strand
TCGAGCTGGATTCCAATCTGGAAGCCGACCTCGGTATCGACAGCATCAAAAAGGCGCAGTTGTTCGGCGAGATCGCTGAACAGTTCCAAGTGCCGCCACCATCCGGCCCCGTTTCGCTCGACGACTTTCCCACGCTGCGCCATGTGCTCGACTACTTAGCGCGGACGGTTGGCGTGACGCTCGAAGGTGTGCCGGCCCCTGGAGCCACCCCAGCATCCGAACTGCCTGCGTCGAGTCAGCCGGCCCTTCCAACGGACACCGCAGGCAACTCCGCCGCGAAACGCATCGACGAGGAATCGCGCCGCGTGATGGCACGGTGCGTATTCGACATGCGCGAAACGCCGCTGCGAGAGAAGACGCGCGAGCGGATGGTCGGCCGGGTATTGCTGGTGGGACAAAACTCGGACTGCGATGCGTTGGAAAACGCACTCGGGGCGCAAGGCGCGACGGTCATCCGGTTGGTTCTCGACAGCGATCCCGAAAAGGCGGCCCGCGAGGTTTCGAGGTGGTGCGCGGAGGGCCCATTGCCAACGCTTATCCTTGCTTCCAGCCGCGACGCCGAGCGGGTTCAACTGGAGCAACGAGGTTCCTGGCGGGACCGTTTTGAGGCCAGACTGTTGGCGCCATTCGCCGTTTGCCAGCGTTGGTTCGAATCGGCGACACAGTCCATCCCGAACTCGCCGACGAACTCGCCGACGCATGCGACGACCCACTCGCCGGCAGCGGTGCGCCCGACGCTATTCGCCGTGACCTCGATGGGCGGCGGGTTCGGATTCCAATCGCCGGTTACCTCTGCCGAGAGTGGCGGAATCGCGGGCCTCGTCAAGGCGATCAAGGCCGAATCCCAGGGCAAGATCCGCGCCCGCGTCCTTGACTTTCCCTGCAACTACGCTTCGACGCAGTTGGCCGCGAATGTGATCGCCGAGTTGGTGGCAGCGGGCGAGGAGGACATCGAAGTCGGCTACGATGCGAATGGACGTCGACACGTCGTTCAGGGGGCTTTCGAGCCAGCGTCGTCTTTGCCGTTCGATCCCCTGCCGACCGGTTCCATCTGGCTGGTGACGGGAGGTGCTCGCGGAGTCACCGCGAAGGCCGCGCGGGAGTTGGCTCGGCGATTTCACTGGAAGTTGCATCTCGTCGGTTCGAGCCGCCAAGCGCCGCTCGATCCGCGGTGGCGCGGTCTGCCCCGCGATCAGTGGAAATCGCTCCGCGGCGAAGTTGCCACCCGAGCGCGTGAACGAGGGGAATCGCCCACGACGGCCTGGGAAGAGGTCTTGCGGCAGTTGGAGTTGGCTGACTCGCTAGCCGAGTTCCATGCGGCGGGCGTCGCGGCCGAGTACCATTCCTGCGATGTCGCGGACTACGCCAGCCTGCAGCGTGTGATTGCCGACATCCGTGGCCGGGAAGGTCGCATCGACGGTGTGCTGCACGGCGCCGGTGTGGAAGTCGCCGCCAGCTTCGCCAAAAAACGTTGGGAAAACGTGCGCAAGACGCTCGCCGTCAAGGCGGGTGGAGCCGCGAACCTGATGCGATTGCTGGATGCCGATCCGCCGCGGCACTTCGTCGGCTTCTCGTCCGTCAGTGGCCGGTTTGGCGGCTTTGGCCAAACCGATTACTCGATGGCCAACGATCTGCTGTGCAAGCTCGTCAAGCAATTCAGCGATCGCCATCCCGAGTGCCGCGCCGTATGTCTTGATTGGCCGGCATGGGATGAAATTGGTATGGCGGCCCGCCCGGAGAGCCGCTTCGCCTTGCAGGCGATGAAGGTCCGCTTCATGCCGCCGGACGAAGGCGTGCAACATCTGCTGGACGAATTGCAGGCCCGCAGCCAACGCACCGAAGTGGCGATCATGGATCGCGAAGGCCGCGCCGCCCATCATGCGGCGGCGGTTTCCGAGACCGCACGCGAATTCGGCCGCCGCTACCGCGAAGTGATCGGCGACTTCCTTAGGCTGGCGGCTGACCAGTGGGATGACGCCTCCCGAGCCAAACTCGCTGTTCCCGACGCTCTGCAACAAGCCTTCGCGAGGGAATCGGAAGAATACCTGCGCGAAGTGGCAGCCGGCGCGGAAGTGGCGCTCGCCAGCCTGCTCGCGCACCGACCGCGCCCAACGGCGATGTTGTCGACAGAGCCAGCCACTCTGTCCGGCAACGCATCGTCCAATCCGCGGCTCAACGGAGCGGCCCGCGAGACGGATATCGCCCACTTGCCTATGATCGACTCGGTAGTCTCGATTGGCGATCAACAGGTGAACGCGCGTTGCGTTTTGCAGCCGGTGACTGACGTCTTTCTGCGCGACCACCTCGTTCATGACAAGCCGTTCTTGCCCGCCGTCGCCTCTTTGGAGATTCTCGCGGAAGCGGCAAGCCTGATCGCGCCCGGCTGGGTGTTCGCGGGGTTCCGAAACCTGGAATTTCTCCAAGGCCAGCCGTTCGCCTCGGAGTCGCCGGTCACGGTCGAAGCGGCGGTGCGTCGAACCGATCGGGGATGGGAATGCGAATTGATCGGACCGGGCGTGATGGGTGGCGAGTCGCGGGCCGTTTTGGTGCGAGGCATCGCCGAGTTCCTGCCGACGGCCACCGAACCGCCACTGCTGCCGGTCGACAACCCCAACTATCGCTGGAATCCGTTCTCTTATACCGATCGCGGGTACGGTCCCGTGTACCACGGAAACAGTCTTCGGACGTTGAGTGAATTGGCGATGCAACGGGACGGCGGCCGAGCGCGGCTCACCGCGCGCGATCCGCTGGAATTGGCCAGCGCTCGCGGTGGACGCCAGTGGCTCACGCCCAGCGCGCTTCTGGATGGCTGCTTTGTGACCTGTGGCTCCTACGCGTTCGTCATGCTCGAAGGCCGGTACGGATTGCCGAGAGGCATGGAGCGGTTGCGGGTGTTCCGTTTGCCGGCCGACGGTGAGGCATGCCGCTTACGATTCACCCTGCGGGAACAAAATGCGAACGACTCGTGGTACGACTTCCACTTGGTCGATTCGTCCGGGCGCTGTTTGGCGATGGCCGAAAACCATCAAGTCGCGAGTTTGACGAGGCGCAAATGAGCGGCCATGATTCGACGCTCGAATATGGCGGGCCGCGTGAATTCGTGCTAGCCGAAGCGGCGCGCGAAGCGCCGTCGTGTTGGCTCAGCCCGGCTGAGATCGAGTGGTTCACGCACCTTCCCAGTGAACGACGCCGCAGCGATTGGCTCGGTGGACGCTGGTGCGTGAAGCGCCTCGTCCTGCGTCTGGCATCCATCGAGTCCCGTATCGGGATCGATCGCGACCTGGCGCCGTGCGAAATCACTGTGCTGTCTGTCAACGCCAGGGGACGTGCCGCTCGACCGACCGTGTTCACCGCGGGAAAAGCGTTGCCGCTCGCCGTGTCGATCGCCCATTCCGATCGCCAAATCGTAGCTGCGGTCGATTCGCGGCCGCTGGCGCGCGTGGGTATCGATGTCGTCGATGGGGCTGGCCGCTGGGACGCGATCGCCGCGACTTGGTTCACCGCGCGCGAACGAGCGATTGTCGCGCGACAACGCGATCCGCTCGATCCGCTGCGGATTTGGTCCGCGAAAGAGGCGTGTTACAAGGCGATTGTGTCGTCCAAGTTATTCGAGCCGCAAGCCATTGAAGTGGATCTGCGGTCCAGCGTCGATGGCGAAGCGCGAGTCACGCCTGGCGCGATTGGCGGGAGGAATTCGCGGACCGCGCGGATTCGCTGGCGCCGCACAGCGCACGGACTGCAAGCGTTGGCGTTTTCAGAGGAGTCACCACGATGATCGATTTGACAGACAAAGTGGCGTTGGTCACGGGGGGCTCGCGGGGAATTGGCCGAGCATGTGCGCGGCGTTTGGCCGAGGCCGGCGCGCATCTGGTCGTGAACTACGTGACCTCACGAGCCGCCGCCATGGAACTGGGCGAAGCATTGAGAGCCTTCGGGCGCGATGTCGCGGTGATCAAGGCCGACGTGACCGAGCGGGACGACATCGATTCGCTCATTGAGTTCATTCGCCGCGAGTTTGGACGTCTGGATATCGTCGTCAGCAATGCGGCCACCGGCGGGTTCCGGCCGTTGCTCGCGACCACGGACGCGAATTTCGCGGCGGCGATGAATACCAATGCGCGACCCGTGCTGTATTTGGTTCAAGCGGCGATCGACTTGCTGGCGGACCGGCCCGAGCGAACCAAAGTGATCGGGCTCTCCAGCCATGGCTCGCATATGGCGCTGCCGATGTATGGCACGATCGGCGCGACAAAGGCGGCACTGGAATCGTTGATGCGGCATCTCGCCCTGGAACTCGGCGGACGGGGCATCAACTTTAATGTGGTGAAAGCCGGCCTTGTTGAAACCGATTCCACGCGACGGCTACCCGGAGCGGACACAATGTTCGCCGGCCGCCAGCGACGCAGCATGGTTGGCGAACGCGTTCTGGAAGCGGCCGATGTCGCCGATGCCGTGCTGTTCCTGGCCAGCCGGTTGAGCGACCTCGTGCAGGGTGAAACGCTCACCGTCGACGGCGGCGCGGCGCTGCACGTCTGATTCAGTCGCGACCCGCTCACGGTATCCTAGAAGAGCCGACCCTGTTGAGTTGCCTCGTTCCAGAGCCGTGCATGAGTCATTTTCCCTGCCCGCTATCGCCGTTCGAACTTCTCATGTGGCTCGATGATAGCGCCGCGTATCCGATGGCGTTTCCGATCATCGGCGAGTTAACGGGCGATGTGGATCGAATACTCGCGCAACAGGCGCTCGAAGCGGTGTGTGACCGGCATCCACTCTTGGGCGCTCGGGTCGCCGAGTTGCATGGCCGGCCCCACTGGATCGCGACGCCGCCGGGCGCGAGCAAGTCGAATCCGATCGTATGGCGCGACGATGGCGAGGTCGCTCAACAACGATTGGATCTGCGAAACGAATCGGGCGTCCGCGTCGAGTTTATTCGGACCAACCATCGATGGCGGATGGCATGGCATTTCCATCACTCTTGCTGCGATGGCGTCGGCGCCGCGACAGCCATCGGTGAATGGCTGATGATTTACGACGCGATGACGAACGGCCGCGATTGGCGACCCGATCTGGAGACGATCGAAGAACAGGCCTTCGCCCGGCGCGCTCGCGTACGCTCGCGCCGCGATCGAGCCACGCGGACCGGGAGAAGTCGAGAGAATCGTTCCCAAACAGATCATGCGAACGACAGTCGCGCCTCGCGGAAGATGCAATCGCCAGAGCGGGTGTCGTGGTGGCGGCGCTTGCGCGGAGTCTGGTCCCACGCGTCGCAGGCGCTGCGAGTCGTGATGACGACTCCCGCCGAACTGGCTCCCGTGGTCGCTTCCAAGGTTGCCACCGACACAAATGCCGCCGGCTTGCCGGCGGCCATGACCGTGGTGCGAATACGGCACTGGGACGCCGAGCAACTGGCGGCCTTGCGTCGCGCCGCGGAAGCTCGCGGAGCCCGGGTGAACGACTACCTGCTCACCGCGCTGATGATCGTGACGGGGAGTTGGAATCAGCGTTATGCGAACGGACAAAAAACGCGGCCCATCCGTGTGATGATGCCGACGAATCAGCGGGTCGCCGAGGACCGTGGACTGTCAGCGGCGAATGTGGTGAGCTACGCCATGCTCGACCGCCACATCAGCGATCAGCTTGCGCCCGTCGATTTGCTGGAGAGCGTGCGGCGGGAAACGGCGGCCATCGCGCGCCACAATCTCTCCGGCCGCTTTCTCATCAGTCTCGGAGTGGCTGGGCGATGGCCGCGAATCATCCGGTATGCGTTGCAACGCCGCGGCAGTTGGTCCACAGCCGTTCTCAGCAACCTCGGCGAAGTGAGTCGACGGGCACGCCGCAAACACCGTTGGGAGGACGATCGCCTTGTGGCTGGCGGATTGCGGCTGGAAGCGTTTTACGGTGCGCCGCAACTGCGACCGGGCACGCGGGTAACTGTTGGCGCGAGCATTTTCCGTGATCGGCTCACCGTGGCAGCGTTCCTCGACCCGCGTTTTTTCAGCGCCTCGGACCACGAAGAATTCCTGGATCAATTCCTCGCGGCGCTGGCGGAGCTGATTCGCTGACGCGCGAGCTGATTCGCTGACGCGTTCGAGCTGATTCGCTGACGCGCCCCTGCCATGACGCGGATATGGCTCGGTTCTGGGGCGCCTGT
>CAIXSC010000733.1 GCA_903921945.1 uncultured Planctomycetaceae bacterium | reverse complement strand
TTACAAACTGCGTTCCATTCGCAATTCCGAAGCGCTTGTGAAAGACATCTTGCAACGCACTTGGCTCGATCTCATCAACAAGGTCGGGCCGAGCGATCAGCGGCAGGAAGATCGTCTGACGAGGAGTTACCTCCGCGCAACGGCTTGGGGGGCAATGACGGCCACGTGGAGAGACAGTCGGTTCGATCATGGACGTGGGGATATCGACCCCGATGCGGACATCTTGAACCGCCTCGAATCCGCTGCATTCGCGAGCGAAGCGGAGATTTTGGCCGACTTCCAAACGATGCTCAACAAAGCTCGGCCGCCGCTGACCGAACCTGAGCGACAGATTATGGAGAAGCGGTTCATCGGCGGTATGACCTTCAAGGAAATCGCGGCGGAATTGGAGCTTCCGCTAGGCACAGTTACCACCGCCTACTACCGGGCGCTCGAAAAGATCTTAGCAGGTTTGCCAAACAACCCGCCGTATGACATGGATCCATAACCGTCGGCGGCCATGGTTTGTCCAATTCGCGTTTCTTTCCATTTCGGTCTGTTTAGGTCGGTTTCGCCTTTCAAACAGGAGCCTCCTATGTTTCGCAAAAAGCCAGGGCTAAGCAAAGTGGCCGTATTCGAGTTAATGGAGCCTCGGAAAGTATGTATCGTCGGTGGAAATGAAGTGGCGATATCGTCCGCGCCGTTCGCCGTCGCGTTATTGGACTCCGAGGGATTTCAGTATTGCGGGGGATCGCTCATTAGCGAGACCCATGTGTTAACCGCCGCGCATTGCAAAGTCGCCCAGGGCGATTTGGTGGCGATCAATCGCGCCAATCTTCGCAGCGGCGCCGGAGAGGTGATCTCCGTCGCCGGTGTGACAACCCACCCACGCTTTCGCGAAATCGGCCGGGACGATATTCCCAATAACGACATCGCGATCATCACGCTCAGCCGCAAAGCGACGCAGGGGTCGTCGATTCGGCCGGTGAAGCACGACACCTTGACCGATCCGGGCAAATCCGCGACGGTCGTTGGATGGGGGCAGACGAAAGAGTCCGGCAACTCCTCCTGGGTGTTGCGTTCGGTCCGAGTGCCGTTTGTTTCCAATTCCGATGCCAACCGCGCCGATTCCTACAATGGGCAAGTGAACCGCAACATGCTGGCGGCGGGCGCCATGGGCAAAGACAGCTGCCAAGGCGATAGCGGCGGTCCGTTATTCATGAAGAACGACGCGGGCGATCTGCGCCAGGTGGGTATCGTATCGTGGGGAAACGGTTGCGCGCGACGGAACTATCCGGGAGTTTACACCCGCGTCGCCAATTACTTCGACTGGATCAACAACACCATGAGTCAACGGAGTTTTGATGCGGAGACGGGACGGACGGCTATGTTTTCCAATCCGTTGCTGCGGGCTGATCACCTTGAATCGATCGAGGCGGTCGCGGCCGCCGACCACGAAGAGCCTCGTAGCAACATTCAACCGGCATTCGATTCGCTATTCGAAGTCTGGGATGAGCGGGACGAGTTGGCCGACGACTACACAGCTGACGAGCACACGGCTTTCGAAGCGGCGTCGAGCGGGGACGATGCCGAACAAGCTTGGGAGGTCTGCGTTCAAGCGGTGATGGACGACTCGACGCTCGATGACCGCGAGTCGACGGCCCTGCGGATGAAGTCCGCGAGATCCACTCCGTGGTCGTTCGCGATCGCCCCTGAGTCGGCCATGGCGCTCGAACTCGCCCATGCCGCTGAAGCCTCCTTCAAGTCTGTCTTTGCGTAAACTCGCCAACCCGACTCGCCCTGAAGTCATCTCCATTTTCGCCATGGCGAATTCGTTCGCCATGGCGAATTTTTTTGCACGCATCGTCGCGGGCGAACACCCGGCGCCCTGTCTTGTGCTGCGGGGTTTCTCAGCGCCACAAAAAAATCGACCGCCAGCGGCTTACTGGCGTGGGAGTTAAGGCGGTCGGGTTCGTCATCACTGCGAGTGAATGCTGATGATGGCGGTTCTCGACGGCTCCCGAGCGTTCCCTGCCCATGTCACATGGCTTAGTAGCGGAGTGTGTCAAGATGCGTATGGAAGAAGGAACCGATGCGTCGTCGGCTGCGGGAATTGTGTCCGAGGGCGGCGAGCAGCCGACGTCGATGGTTGCGCCGCAGCGATCGCCGACATCCTCGGTCGGCGTGGTTGGTCCAGTGGTGCGTGACACGACGGTCCACTACGAGAACCCCGTTGAGTCGACCGCCAAACGCGACTGCCGGATGGACGATAGCGTCGGCGGCGGATCCGTTAACGTCAGCCGCGCCATTCAAGGTCACGGCGGCACCGCGTACCCCATCTTCATCGCGGCGAATGATTCCATGGGCCGCGATATGAAGTCGGAGTTGGGTGACGAGTTTTCGGCAGCGCGGTTTGTGAACGGCTATTCGAAAAGCCGTCGGAGCCATATTCGGCCCGGCGGGACCACCGATACCACTCGACCGAAGTTGCTGATCCCGCAATTGCCCTTGTTTTGCCGCGGAGTTATGGAAGAAACGCCTGTGGTCGTGCTGTCCCCTTTGGCGGCGCCGGATGTCGATTTCACGCGCGATGTGCTGATGTCGGCAAAATACCCGATCTGGCAGCCCTCGGTGTCGCAGCTTACCGATGCGAGCTCAGCGGCGCGGCTGATGCCACTGGCGCGAGTAATCGTGATCAATGATGCCGAGGCCCGCGAGGCGACCGGAAAGAAAGACCCGGTGGACGCGATCATCGCCATGGTGGAAGGCGGATCGCAAGGTGTGATCGTCACGAGCCGCGACGGCGCCATCGCTCGACTTGACGACGGCAACTGGCACTTCGCCGCCGCTCATCGGGTTCAGGCGAAGCGAACCTCGCGAGCGGGTGATGTCTTCACCGGCGTCCTCGCACTGGCGATCGCCTCGGGATACTCGCCTCAAGAGGGCATGGAGTTAGGCCAAGCCGCCGCCGCGCGGCACGTCTCCGAGCAACCCGCGATGGGCAGTCTGGAAGCGTTGGCGGCCTGGGCGAGCACACAACCGAAAGTCGACTTCCCCGGTCGCGTCCCCCAAAAACCGCTTGAACTGCCACGGGCTATCGCCATTGCCGCAGCCGCTTCGGCCATGGTGTTGGCCCTACTCGCCTTCGCTTGAGCGGGCCGTCCCGAACCTCCCGACTTGGGGCCAGGGTGGATTCGTGAGATTCGTTTCATGCGTGGTTCCTCTTGGGAAGTCATCTTGGGGTCGTCCCTGATCGAACACCGGTCGGGCGGACCAGCGAGATCGCACGCAACGCACCTCGAGAACACCCCCTAACGCGAGCGGGTTGAAAAAGTGTGGGAGGTGGTTTTTACTGGCCGCAGTTGGCTTATCTGTTCCCCCGAAGAAAGATGGTGCTGGCATGGCCAAGGCCACCGCAAAGAAGTCACGCAAACAGGCGCTACCGCCGGGCACAGGCACGCTGGGTTCACGAAAGCCGTGGCGGCAAGAGATTCAAGGCTTGACCGCGCCGTTGCACGTTTTCTTAGAAACGACAACCGAACGCTGCTCGGCCGCGTTGCGATTTCGCAGTGGCAAGAGCGAGCAGCCCGGGGCGATGACACTGTGGCCGGGTTACGCTTACACGGTGACCTACCACTTTTCTTCCAAAAGCGGCCAGTGGCGGTTGGCTGTCGAACAGCGACCCGCAGCGACGCCCGCGACCGCGTCGCTTGCGGAGGCGACGATCGCGGATGCCGCTCCGCGAGTCGCGCGCTCCGTGGCGGCTCCCGAGTTGCCTAGCATCGCCCTCCCGGCGGCCGGACCGGCCGACATGGCGCTCCCTCCTGACCCACGGCCCGCAACTCCGACAATCTTGAACCCGACAATCCCCAATCCGCCAATCCCGGCGCCAGGGCTCAACGCGCCAGGGCTGAATTCGCCAGGGCTCACCGCGCCAGGGCTCGACTCTCCGGGTGCGAATCCGCCCGAGCCGCTGCCGCCTTCACCGTTTCCTCGGCCGCCTGTCGGCATGTGCCACTGCCGGGAAACCGGCATGTACCGCGAATGTCCTGATGGCCACAATGCGATTTGTTCGGCGGTGGAGATTCAGTGCGTTCCCTCTTCCCCAGGACTTGACGGCGAAGGTACATGACGTCGATCGATCCGACTGACAGCGGCCAGCCAGACGACAATCCCGAAGACTCGGCCGTTCCACCGACGGGCGGGCCTCCCGACGAAGCTTCGAGCGAATCTGCTGGCGAGTCGGACCTGGACATGGCTACCGGATCGTTGACGGAGGAACAGCGGGCCCGGCTTGAGCAAATCATTGTCGATGTCTTCCAGCAATTCCGCCTGGGAAATCGGCCCGACATCGAGAAGCTGGCCGACGCTCATCCTGACCTTGCGACGCAGCTGGCGCGGCGGCTCGCGTGGATCGGTCAAGTTCTGCGGGAGGCCGATAAGAGCAAGGCGGGCCAGTCGTCTCCAAACGAGCCCGTCGTGGAGGAAACGGCGCTGCGAATCGAGTGTCCCCAATGCGGCATGGGTTTGCAGTTGGTGGGGCTGGAAGTAGCAGGCGTCACATGCGGCAGTTGCGGCAGCACGTTCCGCGTCGCGGGTGGCGACGGAACGGCGAACGAGCGGGTCGTGCTGCCGAAGCAGATCGGCCGGTTTCGGATCGATCGGCTGTTGGGAGCCGGCGCGTTCGGCAACGTCTTTCAGGGCTACGACACGATGATGAATCGCGACGTGGCGATCAAGGTGCCGCGACGCGGTTACTTCACGGCTCAAGATGAAGTGGAGTTGTTTCGCAAGGAGGCGCAAGCGGCCGCCAACCTGCAGCATCCGCGGATTGTGCGGGTGTTCGAGGTCGGCCAAGAGAACGAGCGGCCGTTCCTGGTGAGCGAATTCATCAATGGCGAATCGCTCGATAAGCTCCTGAAGCAACGCCGCTTCAGTTTCTCGGAGACGGCTCAGTTGATCGCCGCGATCGCCGACGGCGTCGAGCACGCGCATTCCCTCCGCGTCATCCATCGCGACCTGAAACCGAGCAATATATTGGTGAACGCCAAAGGGGATCCGTTCGTCGCCGACTTTGGTTTGGCACGCATCGGCGAGGCGGAAGTCACGATCACGCTGCGCGGGCAAATCATCGGCACGCCCGCTTACATGTCGCCGGAGCAAGCGAGCGGGCAGCACCATTTGGTCAACGCGACGAGCGATGTTTACAGCCTTGGCGCGATCCTCTACGAAATGCTCACCGGCATGTTGCCGTTCCGTGGCAGCCGCGACATGACCATCCAGCAAGTGCTGCACATGGAACCGCGGCCGTTGCGGGAGTTGAACGACACCATCCCGCGACCGCTGGAAACCATCGTGCTGAAAGCGCTCGCCAAAGACAGCCGGCGACGCTACGCCAGCGCGGCGGCGCTGGCCGACGATTTGCGCCGCTGGCAATTGAAAGTGCCGATCGTCGCTCGGCCCGCCGGCCCGGTCGAACGACTGCGGCTTTGGTGCCGCCGCAATCCGCTGGCCGCCGGCCTCGCCACAACACTCGCTGTCTTCGTGGTTGCGATCGTCGCCGTATCGATCCTGTTCGCCAATTCGTCGTGGAAGGCGATGCAAACGGAACGAAACCTTCGCCTCGTGACCGAAGTCGAACAACGGAAATCGGTCGCGCAGCTGGAACGGCGTCTCGAGCAACAAGGCGCCGACTTGCTTGATGAAGATCCCCTGTCCGCCGCCCTGTCGTTTCTATCCGCGTGGCGTCTGCGACTCGAACAACCGGTGCCTGCCGACGCCGCGAGCGGCACCCGCGATGAGGTGGCGGAGGCGGCGGCCGCGATCGCCCGTCAGCAGGTGCGGTTAGGCGAAATCGTGCGGTCGACGCCGCCCCTTGTCCGCCTGTTTGATTTCGCGAACACCGTCGCCACGGCGGTCGTGGCGCCGGATGGCGGACGAGTGGCCGTGGGCGGCAAGTCGGGCGTCGGCTTATGGGACTTGGTGGATAACACGCCCCAGGAGCCCCGACGTTTGAACACCGGTTCCGTCGCGGCCTTGGCATTCGACCCCAAGGGCGGTCGACTTGCGGTGGGTGATCTTCAACGCGGCGCAACGCTTTGGGACGCGGCCTCCGGCAAACTGCTCGCGACCGTGTCGACCAAGCCGGTCGGCCCGCGATTGCTCGCCTGGTCCGCCGATGGCAAATGGCTCGCCGCCGGCGGCATCGACGGCCAAGTCCTCGTTTTCGATGGCGAACAAACTTCCACCCAATGGATTCTGCCGCATCCACACATGCCCACGGTGATCCTCTTCAGCCCCGACAGCCAGCAACTGTTTGTGGGGCTGGGCAACAAGGTGGATGCTCCGGGCAACGGTTTTCTTTACGACCTTGCGACCGGCCGCGCCGTCGGCGAGCCGATGGAACATTCCCAGGCCATTCGCGCGGCCGCCTTCAGCCCGGACGGTCGCTGGCTGGCGACCGGCAGCGAGGATGGCGAAGTTCAATGGCGGGAACGTGATCGCGGGGACGCGCCTGTCACCCGTTCGCCCGTGCGCGGTGTCTGCTTGCAACTGTTGTTCACCGCCGATTCGCGGCATCTTTGGACCGGGTCGAGCCATGGCGAGCTGGAACGGTTCGCGGTGGAGTCCGGCGAATTGACGGGCCGGGTCGCATTGCCGCGCAACGACAAGCTCCTAAGTCTCGGGCTCAGTGGCGACGGCCGGTGGCTTTGTGCGGGCGGCGAACTTGGCGGCGCGCAGGCTTGGCGCACCGATACGCTGGAGCCGATCACCCCCCGCCTTCCGCACGGCTCGATCGTGCGCGTCGTGACGTGGCTTCCTGACAACCGGCAATTGTTGATCGCGACCGCGGATGGACTCGTTCGCTGTTGGGACGTTTTGGCGCCGATGGCGGATGTCTTCGCGCTTCCAGACATCGCGAATGGCAAGCTGAAACTGTTTGACGACGGTCGCGTGTTGCTCGGCGTAACCGCCGACAACCGGGTCCGCGAATGGATCAAGGCGGAGGACGGCCGATACCAGCCGACCGAGCTCGAGGTTTCGCTTCCGAGCGCTCCGACGTCGTTCGCGGTGCCGGCCGGCGACACGCATCGACTCGTCACGATCGCTCCGGACCGGCTCCTGCGGTTTTGGGATCGGCGCACGAACTCGACCTACCTGCCGTCGATGCCGCTTGAGAGCCGCGCCATGGAGGTCCGGTTTTTCCCGAACGGCTACCGATTCATCGTTCCGTTGATCACGGGCCGCATCGTGTTCGGCGATGCCGAAACCGGCGCGGTTCGCACGGTGGACGGGCACACCGACCGCATCTCCGGTGTCGCGCTTTCCCCCTCCGGCATGTTCGCGACGGTCGGACGCGATGGACGGCTGCTGCTGTGGAATTCGCCGGACGCCGCGCCGACCGTCGTGACCGTGGGCCAACCGATCAACTGCGTGGCCTTCCTTCCTGGCGAGAGCGGAGTGCTGGCAGGCTGCGATGATGGCGCGATTGTCGCCTATTCGCTGCCGCTGAACCTGGTTGCGAAGCCGCGCCGCCGGCAACTTGAAACCCCCGTTTTTGGTTTTGCCATCTCCACGGACGGCCGATACCTTGCGGCCCAAACCGCGCTGTCCGACATCACGGTCGTCGATCCCGGGACGCTCGAACCGCTTTCCCGTATTCCGCGGGGAAACGCGATCCGCTTCGTGCAGTCGTCTTTCGTCACGGGACAACCCTGGATCGTCGCCGCCGCGGATCGCAACGCGCTCGGCATTCCGCGCTCATCGCCCATCACCGGATTCTTCCAATGGCACGATGCGGAAACCGGCCTGCCGCTGACCCGCAAAGTCACGCAACCTGGCGCGGTCCAGGCTCTGCGCGGCGTCCACCAGCCAATCCAAGTTGGCTTGGCGACGGCGAACAGCCCCGCCCAGTTCTATCCCCTGGTGCCCAATCGCTTGCCGATCGACCAACTAAGCGATTTGATCGAACTCCGGGGCGCCCAAAAGCTCGACTCCAAAAACCTCGCCGTGCCGCTCACCCCGCAGGAAATCCGGGAACGCTTCGAACGACTCCGCAGA
Source organism: uncultured Planctomycetaceae bacterium (assembly GCA_903921945.1). Taxonomy (GTDB): domain Bacteria; phylum Planctomycetota; class Planctomycetia; order Pirellulales; family Pirellulaceae; genus CAIXSC01. The sequence continues at coordinate 11,783 of CAIXSC010000733.1, read as the reverse complement.
AGGCTGAAGGCTGAAGGCTGAAGGCTGAAGGGTGAAAACTGCCAACTGCCAACTGCCAACTGACAACTGCAAGCTGACAACTGACAACTGACAACTGACAACTGACAGCTGATCGCTAAAAATCGGCTGACGCGATCGAGTGCCAACCGGCCGGCTGCGGTGCGTTACGGGTGTCATCGTCATCTGGAGACCGCTCTCTCGTCGCCCTGAGTGGATTGGTCCTGACGGCGAGTGGCCTGGCACGTAGAATGTCGGAGCGTGCGAAGTGCGTTTAGGGGCTCGAGGGTCAACGTGTGGCGTCAGACGATCCAAAACGGACGCTTCCCTTCGATGGGTCGGCGAATAGTCGGCCGGTTGAAGGCGAAACCTTGCCGCACCTTCCGCGGCGCGGCGGCGGTTCCGAGCCCCACCGGCCCGCGCTTGCCAACGGGATCTCGTTTTCCCGAACCGAAGCCGCGAAGGCGAGCCAGTCTCGTGCGAGCCATCTGCGGATTCATTGTCCGCGCTGCCGGCGTCCGATCGAGATTTCGGCGGACGGCGAGCTGACCAGCCTCGTGTGTACGACCTGTCACGCGAAGTTTGATGTGGCGGGAGAAGGAGACGAGTCGCTGCGGGCGGAGTCGGTGGCGACCATCGCCCACTTCGAGCTGATCGAACGTGTCGGGATGGGGGGCTTCGGCACCGTGTGGAAAGCCCGCGACACGCAATTGGATCGCGTCGTCGCCCTGAAAATCCCCCGCAAAGGCGCGTTGGCCCACGAGTCGCTCGACGAGTTCCTTCACGAGGCCCGGATCGCGGCGCAGTTGACGCATCCGAACATCGCGCGCGTGTTCCAGGTGGGCCGCGACGGCGACGTTATCTACCTGATTAGCCAATTCATGGAGGGCAAATCGCTCGATGTGTGGCGGCGGGAAGCGAACTGTTCGCAGCGGGACCTGATCGAGTTATGCGCGAAGATCTGCCGGGCGTTGGATTTCGCGCACGAGGCGGGCGTAGTCCACCGCGATCTCAAACCGCAAAACATCTTGATGGACGAGCGTGGCGAACCGCACGTCACGGACTTCGGTTTGGCCATGCGGTCGGTCGGGCAAGTCACGATGACGTCGGATGGCCGGATTCTCGGCACGCCGGCGTACATTTCTCCCGAGCAAGCGGCTGGCGACGCGGCGCTCGCCGACCGCCGCAGCGACGTCTATTCGTTCGGCGTCTTGCTGTTCGAATTGCTGACCGACGCGTTGCCCTTTCGCGGCACTGTGGAAGTGTTGATCCACAAAGCGATCGAAGAGGAGCCGCCGCGCCCCAGTTCGCTCAACGCCGCCATCCCGCCCGATCTCGAGACCATCTGCCTTAAATGTCTCGATAAGCGGCCTCGGAACCGCTACGAGACCGCCGCGGAAGTGGCGGATGAACTCGACCGGTTTTTGCGCGGCGAGCCGATTCTTGCGCGGCCGATTGGCAATGTGGAACGCGCCTGGCGCTGGTGCCGGCGCCATCCCGTGTTCCCCGTGCTGTTCGGGGCGTTGCTCGCGGTGATTGTTCTGGTCCACGTGGTCGGCTGGTTTTGGTTCGACCACGCGTATCGCAAGACGGATGCCGCGTTGACCGCGCGGTCAGTCACCGGCGTAGGCTTCGCCGCCGATTCGGTCGCCCATACGGCCCAGCGGCAATTGGAAGCGTCGTTCACGCAATTGGAAACCCTGGCGAGTCGCGATCGCTTGCGACGCGACCTAGCCAAACTGCAAGCCGACGCCGCGCTCCGCGAAGTGCTCGCGCGACTGGACGACTCCCGACTCAGCGAGCCGGATCGAGACGAACTGCGTGCCAAACTTCGGGCGCATCCGGCTCAGCAATCGCTTCAGGAAACGCTGCGACAAGCGGCCGCCGTCAACCCTACGGCGTTCGGCTGGTTCATCCTCGGCCGTGACGGCCTGCAACTCGCCCGCTGGCCCGCCAACGAGACCATCGGCGTGAACTACGCGTGGCGGAGCTACTATCACGGCGGCTCGGTCGACTTTGCCGACTTGGAAGAGTACCTCCGTTCCGACCGCCCGCGCATCCAAGGCACTCATCTGTCCGCCGCCTTTGTCAGCCAGATCTCCGATCGGTGGGTCGTCGCGATTTCGACACCGATCTGGGCGCCTGCCAACTCGCGGGACACCTCCCCGGACGCTTCTCCAAACACCACCCGCGACGGGAATCGCGACAGGGACGTCGACGGAGATAGCGACAGGAATAGGGATTTGAATCGCGACAGGGATCAGCGGGTGGGCCCGGATACGAGCGAGGACGGCAATCCGAACGCGAGTCGGGACTCGAATCGCGGTCGTTCGAGCACGGCGACCGAGACGGCAGCGACTGGAACGGCGGCGACCGGGACGGCGGCGACCGGAGCAGCGGCGACCGGGAAAGCAGTGACTGGAACGGCGGCGACCGGGACGGACGTTCCCGGAGCGGGAGCCGCTGCCGCCGAGGGGGAATTTCTGGGTGTCGTCGCGTTGCTCTACGAACTCGGGCAGATCACCGAGTTGCCGGGGGAGGAATCGGAGCAGGTGTTTGCGGGGCTCATCGATACGCGTGTGAGTCGGGAGGGGACGATTCTTCAGCATCCACTTTACGAGCGGTTGCTGGCGGAACGCGACCAGCGGCTACCCGACCGGCTGCAAACCTATCGGGTTTCGCTGGATGGTTGGCAGCCGACCCCGCATCCCAGGGTGTACACCCATATCGACTACCACGATCCACTGGGCGACGACGAATTGGGCTCGGAGTTTCGGCAGCGCTGGCTGGCGGCTCGGTCGCCCGTGACGGTGCGGGGGAGCGAGACGGGGCTGTGGGCGGTTGTGCAGCAGAGTTACGAGCAAGCGATTGGCGGCGAGTTGGAGCGGCTGAGGCAGAAAATCCATGCGTTGGCGGTGGCGACGGGCGTCTTGGTGGTGGCGTTGATCTTGCCAGCCTGGGCGTTGGTCTTGCGGGGATTTCGCTAACGCGGCGCGACGGCGGAACAACCTCGATCGGTGTTCTCCTCGATCGGTGGTCCCCTCGATGGCGTGGGGAAAAGAGCAAAGAGAAGGCGGCGGGGCGCCGAAAATACCCCTTTGCAGGCGAGCGGGCGGCGATTTAGAATACGCGGCTTCCCAAAAATGCCTCCCGATTGGCGGGGCGACTGGGAGCACGGGTGCGACGGTTTCGTCCGCCGCACCGCCTCGCCATGCCATAAGGTGACAGCGACATGCCAAAGCAAAAGACGCACAAGGGCACGAAGAAGCGGTTCCGATTGACGGCGACGGGCAAAATCAAGCACCGTCAGGCCGGCACGAGCCACTTGGCGACCGCCATGTCGAACAAGCGCAGCCGCAATCTCCGCGGCACTCGCGTGTTGTCCGAGACGATGGCCAAGCAGATTCGCGTCGCGCTCAACGGCTACAGCAGCTAACGCTGCGGCCGGTTGCACTTGCTGTCCGCCGGACGTCGGCGGCCGGCCCTCCGCCATGGCGGTCCAAGGCCTCGCGCGGAGCGACATTTTTTCCTCGAACGTTGGACAGGTTGCATCATGAGAACAGGTAACGGTTCCGCTCGGCGCCAGAAAAAGCGCCGTCTCTTCCGCCGTGCCGAAGGGTACGTCGGCGGCCGTCGCAAGTTGTTGCGAACGGCGAAGGAAACCTTGTTGCGGGCAGGCGCGTACGCCTATCGCGATCGGCGACAACGCCGGCGGCAATTCCGCCGCTTGTGGATCACGCGTATCAGCGCGGCGACCGCCGAGCACGGTTTGCGATACAGCGTGTTCATCCACGGGCTGATCAAGGCGGGTATCCAGTTGGACCGCAAGTCGCTCTCCGAATTGGCGATCCATGACCCGGCCGGCTTCAAACTGCTGGTCGATCAGGTGAAGGCGGCCATCGCCGCCTAGGCGACTCGCCACGCTAACTCGCCACGCCATGACGCGGAGCCGGTTCCCAAGGGATCGCCGGCACGCGGCCTGTGCTAAGTTGACTTACAGGAGAGACGGGCTCTGCGGCCGGTCTCTCCTGTCGTTTTCCGGTCCACTTTTTTTCATCGGGGCCTTCGCGATGTCACTGCCCGCGTTCCTCGCCGCGTTGGACGAATTGGCGCAAGCGGCAGCCGCTGCGTTCGCGGCGGCCGACGACGCCGCCAGCTTGGAGGCGGCGCGGGTCGAGTTTCTCGGGGCGAAGAGTGGTCGGCTGAAGTCGGTGCAACAAGGCCTTGGATCCGTCGACGGAGCGGATCGGCCGGCGGCCGGAAAACGCTTCAACGAAGTCAAACAGCAGATCCAAGCGGCGTTCCAAGAGGCCCAAGAGCGGGCCGGCGCCGGGCGGGCCGGAGTGGTTCGCGATCGCGATTTCGATCCGACGGTGCCAGGCAGGCCGTTCCGGCTCGGCCGACTCCACCCAATCACGCAGACCATCGAGGAACTGAAAGACATCATGGGGCGGCTCGGCTTCACCGTCGCCCTCGGGCCCGAGATCGAAGACGAATGGCATAACTTCGAAGCGCTCAATATCCCGGCCGACCATCCGGCCCGCGATCCGCTCGAGAATTTCTACTTGGCCAGCGCTCAAGCGGCGCTTGGTGCTCCTGTGGCGCTTGGTGCTCCTGCGGGGGGTGGCGCTCCGGCAGCGGTTGGCGGCGCGCCTTTGTTGCTCCGCAGCCAGACCAGCACGGTCCAAGTCCGGGTGATGGAGAGTCGCGAACCGCCGGTTCGCATTATTTCCCTGGGCCGCGTCTACCGTCCCGACACGGCGGACGCCACGCACTACCCGATGTTCCACCAAATGGAAGGCCTGCTCGTCGACCGCCGTGTCACCATGGCGGATCTGAAGAGCGTGCTGCGGCTGTTTGCCGCAAGCTATCTCGGGGCCGACGTGCATATTCGCTTCCGGCCGTCGTTCTTTCCGTTCACGGAGCCGAGCGTTGAAGTGGATATGAGCTGGAAAGATCGTTGGATTGAATTCGGTGGCGCGGGTATGGTCGACCCGAACGTGCTCAGGGCGGTTGGCTACGACCCCGAGGTCTACACGGGATTCGCGTTCGGGCTGGGCGTCGAGCGTCTCTGCATGCGTCGGCACAGCATTACCGACATCCGCGAACTCTACAAAAACGACGTGCGATTTCTGGGACAGTTCTAGGGGGCGTCATGCTTGTTTCATGGAACTGGCTGAACGACTACGTGGCGCTTGATATGACGCCAGCGGAGCTTAGCCATCGCCTGATGATGGCGGGGCTGAACCACGAGTCGACCTCCGAGGTGGCCGGCGATTTTTGCATTGATCTGGAAATCACGAGCAATCGTCCGGACTGTCTCGGGCATCTCGGCATCGCGCGGGAAGTGGCCGTGCTGTGGAATCGCGGCTTGTGCATTCCCGCCGCGACACCGCCGGCCGGCAATGCGGCCGTCGCTGGGTTGGCGGCGGTCGCCATCGAGTCGCCAGCGCTTTGCCCCCGCTACATCGCGCGCGTGATTCGTGGCTGCCGGGTCGGGCCCAGTCCCGAGTGGCTCGCCAAACGCCTCCGCACGGTCGGGGTCGCGGTGATCAACAACGTGGTCGACATTACGAACTACGTGCTGTTGGAATGCGGCCAGCCGCTGCATGCCTTCGATTTGGCGCGGCTCCGCCAACGCCGGATCGTGGTCCGCGAGGCGCGGGCCAACGAACCGTTCCTCGCGATCGATCACAAGACCTATACGCTGCAGCCCGGCATCTGCGTGATCGCGGATGCCGAGCGGCCGGTCGCCGTGGGCGGTGTGATGGGCGGCGCGGACACCGAGGTCTCGCCCGCCACCACGGAACTCCTGATCGAAGCGGCCGATTTCCTGCCGCGATCGATTCGCGCCACCGCGCGAACCCTGAACCTCCACAGCCCGTCGTCCTACCGGTTCGAACGCGGAGTCGACCCGGAGGCGATCGATTGGGCCAGCCGGCGCTGCTGCGAGCTGATCTTGGAATTGGCGGGCGGCGAATTGGCGGCCGGCGCCATCGATGTCGGCCCGGCAGCTGGAGCGGCTCCTGGCGCCACAACAGGCAGTGCGGCGACAGGCAGTGCGGCAGCTGGCAGTGCGGCAGCCCGCGCGCCGGTGACACTCCGCTGGAGCCAACTCGCGCGGGTCCTGGGGATCGAGATTCCGGCGGCCGAGGCGGCCCGGATCCTGACGGCGCTCGGGAATCGCGAGACGGCCCGCGACGAGCGCGGGATCACCGTGATTCCTCCCAGTTGGCGCCGTGATCTGACTCGCGAGATCGACTTGGTCGAAGAGGTCGCGCGAATCCATGGTTACGAGGCGATTCCCGAGGACGTGCATGTGCCGATGGCGCCGTCGCACCGCACCGATGAAGACCGAGTGCTCCGGCGCGTTCGCGAACTGTTGGTGGCGGCCGGCTTCGACGAAGCGATGACCGTCAGCGTGGTTCGCGAGGAGCTTTCCAACGCGTTCAGTCCGTGGACGAAGGCCGAGCCGTTGATCAGCGGGACGCCCATTCTTCGCGGCGCCGACCGGCTGCGTCGGAGTCTTGTGCCAAGCTTGCTGGAAGCTCGACGCATCAATGAGTCGCTGGCGAATCCGATCGCCGAGCTGTTCGAGACGGCGGCGATTTATCTGCCGCGCCCCGGGGAACTGCCCGAGGAAAAATGGGCGCTCGGCATGGTCAGCGGGCGCGATTTCCACGCGGTGAAAGGCGTCATCGAAGCGTTGCTCCGCGCACTCTGCCCGTCCGCCACCTTCACGGTCGCCGCCACGGATCAACCGTTACTCCACCCCGATCGTGCATGCCAATGGTTATTGAATGGCGAAACGCTCGGTTATCTGGGCGAACTGTCCGCGCCCGGACTGCGGCAGTTCGAACTTCGGGTCGCGACCATCGCCGCGGAACTGGATTTGCGAGTCGTCGCGCGGGCGGCCGAACTGGTTCGCAAATACTCGCCGCTTAGCCCCTTTCCAGCCATCACTCGCGATTTGAATCTGGTTGTGGATGAAGGAACGCGATGGAACGCGTTGGCAAGCGTGGTCCAAGCGGTGGGCGGTGCATGGTTGGAGGCGGTCGAGTACCGCGAGACCTATCGCGATCCGGCGAAGGACGGTGCTCGCAAAAAACGTTTGCTGCTATCGCTGGTTCTTCGGTCGCCAGACCGGACGCTGACGAGCGAAGAAGCAGACGAGGTGCGGAATCAGGTGGTCGCCGCGTGCCACGCGCAGCTCGGGGCCGTGCTGCTGGGATAAAAGCTGCCGGAGTGAAACCGATGAATGCGGCGGACGACAAGTACCAGGCGGGGGAACCGCCCACACCGGCCGAGGTCGCTCCGGATGTGATTGTGAGCCCCGATACGCGACGCGCGAATCGAATTCCGCCGGGTCAATCGCGAACGCGAAAGTGGCCGGTGTTGGACGCCTTCGGCACTCCCGCCTTCGACGCCTCCCAGTGGACGCTGGATGTCTTCGGATTGGTCGACAAGCCGCTACGATGGAATCGCGAGCAGTTCCTGGCTTTGCCGCGCGTGAAAGTGTTCGCCGATTTCCACTGTGTCACGCGTTGGTCGCGGCTCGGCAACCTCTGGGAAGGCGTGTCGACGGCCGAGCTGTTCCGCTTGGCGGGCGGCCAAGCGTCGGCTCGCTTCGTGGTGCTGCACGCGTACGACCGCGGTTGGACCACGAACCTTCCACTGGCGGACTTTCTCGCGCCGGACGCATTGATCGCCGATCTGCACGATGGGGCGCCGATCGCGGCCGATCACGGCGGGCCGGTCCGCGCGATCGTTCCGCAGCTATACGCCTGGAAGAGCGCCAAGTGGCTCCGGGCGATCGAATTCCGCGCCACGAATCAGCCTGGCTACTGGGAACGCGGCGGATACCACAATCATGGCGACCCGTGGGTCGTCAGCGATATTCATCCGGACGGCGAGCGTTTCCGGGATGACTGAGCGATTACCGGGTCGGATGGAAGGCAGCGCGGGAAGTAACGGTCTCGGCGCCGCCAACGACTCGGATGGAGCTCGGGGTTCGGTCGCGAGCACGACGATTTCATGGCGCGAGGCGCTCGGAGTTTGGTGCCGCGTGGCGCTGCTCAGCTTCGGCGGGCCGACCGGCCAGATCGCCGTGATGCACCGTGTGTTCGTGGACGAGAAGCGTTGGGTGGACGAGCCGCGGTTTCTCGAAGCGTTGAACTTCTGCCTGTTGCTGCCTGGGCCGGAAGCCCAGCAGTTGGCGACCTATCTCGGCTGGATGACGCACGGTCCGCGTGGCGGGTGGGTCGCCGGGACACTGTTCATTCTGCCCGGCTTTCTCAGCATCCTCGGGCTCAGCGTGGTCTACGTCGAGTTTCAGGATCTCAGTTGGATCGCGGGCGTTTTTCTGGGATTGAAACCGGCGGTCATTGTGGTGGTGGCGTCCGCGTTAACGCGTTTGGCCAAGCGAGTGCTGCGGGATCGAGCGGCATGGTGGCTTGCCGCGGTCGCGTTTGCCGCAATCCACTTTTTCGGGGCGCCCTTTCCGGCGGTCATTGTCGGCGCCGCTGCTTGGGGCTGGTGGCGAGCGGTGACTCAGCCTTCGACGGTGCCATCGCGGCTCGACCAATCCCCAGCGACAACTCGGGGGACGGGCGGATGGCGGCGGTCGGTCGTGTTGACGCTCTGGTTTGTGCCGTTGTGGGTGGGGCCGGTTGCGGTGTTGGCGTCGTGGTTGGGGCGTGGTTCGATTTTTGTCGAACAGGGGCTGTTTTTCGGCAAGATGGCGTGCGTGACGTTTGGCGGTGCGTACTCGGTTTTGTCGTATGTGGCCCAGCAAGCGGTCGAGCGTTACGGTTGGCTGGCTCCGGGGGAGATGCTGGACGGGTTGGGGATGGCGGAAACGACACCTGGTCCGCTGATCATGGTGGTTCAGTTCGTCGCTTTTATGGGGGCGTATCGATCGCCGGGGCCGCTGTCACCGCTCGGCGCCGGCTTGTTGGCTTCGGTCTTGGCGGTCTGGGTGACCTTCATTCCTTGCTTCTATTGGATTTTTCTTGGAGCGCCGCACATCGAGCGGCTGCGGGGCGACCGGCGTTTGGCGGGCACGCTGTCCGCCATCTCGTCGGCGGTGGTGGGCGTGATTTTGAATTTATCGCTCTGGTTCGCGGCTCATACGCTGTTCGCAACTGTCAAGACGGGCCGCTGGGGCCTGTTTCGGTATTTGGACATCGATTGGGGGACGTGGCAGCCCGAGGCCGTGTGGATTCTGGTCTTAGCCGCGGCGTGGATGTTGATATGGAAGCGAGGCATGGCGGTAACGCTGGCCGTCTGCGCCGGCGCTGGCGTCGCGCTGCGACTCGTGGGTGCGTGAGCGAATAGGGAGGGTCCTCGCACTCCGCCCTCGAACCTCCGCCACCGAACCCAATCTCCGTTCCCCGTTCCCACGGTTCCCAAGCGAACTTTTTGTGGTAACTTGCTGCACGGAATGGGCCGCGAATCGGCGGCGTGATGTCGTTTTTTTGAGACTTTTTGTACCTCGACCGGAGCAACTTTCGGATGAGCGCTGCCACCCCAATTACCGTCGCGCACGGAGACGGCATCGGTCCGGAGATCATGGAAGCCACGCTGCGCATGATCCAGGCTGCTGGAGCCCGTTTGGCGATCGAGACAATCGACATCGGTGAAAAGGTGTACTTGAAGGGGTTGTCGTCGGGGATTGCGCCGGAGTCGTGGGAGTCGCTGCGTCGGACGAAGGTGTTTCTCAAGGCGCCGATCACGACGCCGCAGGGTGGTGGTTTTAAGAGCCTGAACGTGACGGTCCGCAAGTCGCTGGGGCTGTACGCGAACATTCGGCCGTGCGTCAGTTACTTTCCGTTCGTGGCGACGAAGCATCCCGTCATGGACGTGGTGATTGTCCGCGAGAACGAAGAGGATCTGTATGCGGGTATCGAGCATCGGCAGACGGACGAGGTCTTCCAATGCTTGAAGCTGATCAGCCGGCCTGGGTGCGAGAAGATTGTCCGGTACGCCTTCGAGTACGCCCGGCAGAACAATCGGAAGAAGGTGACTTGCTTCACCAAAGACAACATCATGAAGATGACCGATGGTCTCTTCCACAAGGTGTTTGACGAGATTGGGGCCGAGTATCCGCAGATTGAGAAGGAGCATTGGATCGTCGACATCGGAGCCGCGAAGTTGGCGGACAGCCCCGAGGCGTTCGACGTCATTGTGATGCCGAATCTGTACGGCGATATCCTTTCGGACGTCGCGGCGCAGATCGCCGGTTCGGTGGGCTTGGCGGGTTCGGCGAACATCGGTGATAAGTGCGCGATGTTCGAGGCGATTCACGGGTCGGCTCCGCGGCGGGCCGGCCAAAACCTGGCCAATCCGAGCGGCCTCTTCCTGGGGTCGATCTTGATGCTGGTACACATCGGGCAGCCCGATGTGGCCGAGCGTGCCCACAACGCGTGGCTCAAGACGATCGAGGATGGCATTCACACGTACGACATCTTCGATGAGAAGGTGAGCAAGCAGAAGGTTGGCACGAAGGAGTTCGCCGACGCGGTGATCGCGCGTCTAGGCCAAAAGCCCTCGCATCTGAAAGCCGTGGAATACAACAAAGAGGTCTCCGGCGTTCCCCCGTACAAGCACGAGGTCAAGCGCGCCAAGAAAGAGTTGCAAGGGGTCGATGCGTTTTTGCATTGGTACGGCGGCACGCCCGACCAGCTTGCCAAAATCCTCACCGAGCGCGTGGAAGGTGACGGGCTGAAGCTGACGATGGTGAGCAATCGCGGGCTCAAGGTCTGGCCGGAAGGGTTCCCGGAAAGTTTCTGCACCGACCACTGGCGTTGCCGGTTCAAGTCTTCGGCGGCATATGGCGCCCCGATCACGCATGCCCAGATCGCGCGGTTGCTCGGCCGGATTGGCGAAGCGGGTCTCGATTTCATCAAAATCGAAAACCTTTATACGTTCGACGGCCAGTTGGGCTTCACACCTGGCCAGGGTGAGTAGTTGCCCACGCCGGCGCGAGTTGTTGCATCCTCACGACGGACCGCCGGTCCGTCGTGGAATCGGTTGTGGCGAAATGACGCTGATCGCCACGGCGTGCTTCCTTCTTTTATTGGTTCGGCAGCACCAATCCGCATCGCCCTTATCAACGCGATGCGGGACTGGAAGCCGGCAAGAAAACGACTGACATCGACCGCGTTCCGGCCTTCTGGCCCGACTCGGACCATGGCTTGCCGTTCCCCCGCGTGAAGGGCCACAACTACGACATGGCCAACCGCGTGCCGCTCATTGCCCGCTGGCCCCAAGGAATCGCCGAGGGCGACCGTCGAGTGCCGCAATTGGTCAGCTTGATCGACCTGGCGCCGACGTTCTTGGAATTACTAGGGATCGATTCTGCCAAGGCTGGCATGGCGCCGATCACGGGCGCGAGCTTACTCGACCTGATCCGGGGCAAGCCGGAGTTGACGCGGCAAAACGACCCGCGAGTGCTTGGGCAAGGAGACGTGTTCGACAACTACCCCACCATCAAACCCGCCGACGCCCCCGCCAAAAAACCCAACAAGAAGCCCCAACCCTGAGGAAACGAGCGGCAAAGCCAGCGCGCATGGTGACGTGGAACCAACGGCCAATACGGACTCGCTCATCGCTGAAGCCCAACGAGCCATCGACTCAGTGCAAGGGATCTCGGGTGGGAGGTTTCCCAGGGCAGAGAAACTCATTCATTGGTGCCTCGCCGAACTTCCGAGCCACGGCGCAAGCCGCACCCCGCGACTCCTGCGCTGGCGACCCACAGGAAACCCAGAAGGACCAACTTTTTTGCG
>CAIXSC010000732.1 GCA_903921945.1 uncultured Planctomycetaceae bacterium | reverse complement strand
TTCCGCGGCCGGTCGGTCGGCGGGATGGCAGCAAACCCATCCACGATGTGGCGCAACCCCCGCGCGGCTAGGGCGGTTCGCAGCTCCGGCAGGCTGTGGACCGTGACTTCCTGCGGCGCGACGATGTCCGGGCCGTGGGCGGCCAGGGCCTCGACTTGCCGCAGGGTGCGATTGCGGCGGCCGTTGAGGTTCCAGGTGATGAGTTTCATTGGAGCGGACTCTTGGAATTCGTAAACACTCGGTAGTCACCTGTTGCGTTACGCCCCACCATATCACGTGACGCCCGCTGTCTAACTCTCCGCAGTGGTGAATCGTTCGCCCGCAGACGGGCAGCCGATGGCGAAAAGAAGCAACCCTCTTGGGACTTGGCGGCCCACGAGGGCTGTCAGGAAAGTCTCGTACGACAGAATGCGCGGCTACACGGCCTGGAGGTCCACTTTCATGCAGCAACTTCTCCAGAAGTTTGAATCAGAAGATCAATCCCCGCAGGTCGTGTAGACCTGCGTGGATTGTACGAGCGGTCAATGGCCCGATCGGGACGAAGGCCACTCCTGGCAGACCCGCCCGTCGAGCACTCCGTCCGTTTGGACTTGATTGCCGACGTAATACTGCTTGAAGAAGTGCGGAACTCGTGCGGCCGCGCACTGGTCCCGGACGCTACGCACCCAATCGAGGTCCATGTGCCGACGCTTGTTTTTGTGCGCCTTTTCACAGCCCGTGATGATCCAGTCGAGCGCCCCCAAGTACGGGCGGAAATCAAGCGGTTGCAAAAGCGGTTGCGCAGACACCACCGCACAGCGGCCGGGATGCGCGACAACAGTTCAACGCGGCGCAAGTGAGAACGCGACTCGACGGTCACGCCCAGCCAGACATTCGGGAATCCGTCGCCCCAATCGGCGGGCAAGTGATCCACGATGCGATCCGCTCGCTTCGTCAGGACGAGCCAGTCGATCGACTGACAATCACGAATGACGGACCAGGCTTCCTCCCGCCAGTCATCGGCGCCGGCGTGAAAAAAGTCCGACATCGAGCAGGTAAAAACTCGTACGCGGCGGCCCGCCTGTTCGGCCGCACGATTCCAACGATAGGTGTTCTTCCAGGTCGCCTCGGCGGTGCGCATCGGACTACGAAACGGTTCCCGGCCCGCACGTTTCATAATCCCGCCGATGTAGCAGTATTTGCAAGCGTCAGACACCTTGTTGCACCCCTGCCAGGGGTTCCAGGTGTGATCCGTCCAACCGATTCCAGAATTCTCCATGTTCTCGTTGACCTCGACTCTTGGTGACGCGATTGCCTCTGGCGCACGTCGCCGTTAATGGTGCCAACTCGACCGTGAATTGGCGAAATGAGAGGCCAACACGGTGCATCACGACTTGCGTCGTGACGCGTATGCGTGCTGGCAATCAAGGCGGCGAGTAAGAATCGTCCAAGATTCACAGCCAGTCCTGAGAAGACTTCCGGCTGTCAGCCAGAATTCATCGCCGGACGGCGAATCAGACTTGTAAGCGAATCTTCTTGATCCGCGTCATGTAAAGAGCTTTCAAGCTCCGGCCCATCGGCCCTGTACTGCGTTGCTCGGCAACGCACCTTGGCGGGCGAGATCACGCCCGGTCATCGGCTGTATCCTATCGTCGCCTAAGAAACGGTCAAGTGACGGTTCTTCGCCAAGTACGCTTGCTCGACATCCGACTCGGACAAGAAACTGCTTCTGCCGCCACCACGCCACGGCCCTCCGCCGAGCCGCCCATGATCACAGGGCGGCCAACGCAAGGGGGAGTTTGCTAGCGAGTTTTCCGGGCTGCTCTGCCCCACGTAACCGGGCGGCCACGCACCACTTGCCGTGCGGCGGCATCACAAGCCGGACATCAGCTCGCTGATCGTCACGCCCAGGGCGCTGGCGATCCGTTCGATGTTCCGCAGAGCCAAGTTCCGTTCGCCGCGCTCGATGCCGCCCATGTAGGTGCGATCCAGCCCGCACTCATGGACGCAACGGTCTTGGGACCAGCCGCGCTTGACGCGCAGTTCTCGCATGCGTTTTCTCGCGAACGGCCGTTCATTCTCTCTTTTCTAACCCAGTCCCGCGCCGCAGTCCCGACTTGCCGAACTTGGCCGTGATCTGATCCGCCACGCGATCCAACTCCCGTTGCCGTTCGCGTTCCGGCTCGCCGAACAACTGCTGTTGGACCGGTCCCGTCTCACCGAGCCGGTGGACGCCGAAGCCCAGCAGCCGTACCGGCAGACGTCGAGCTGGCAGCCGCGTGGTCAGTAGTTCCAGTCCGGCGTCGACCAATTCCTGGGTGACGTTCGTGGGACGCGGCAGCGTCAGCGAACGGGTGAGCGTCGTGAAGTCTGCCAGCCGCACTTTCAGCTCGACCGAGCGACCCTGGATGTCATGGCGCCGCAGCCGGCGGGCGACCTGCTCGACGAGTTCTACGAGCCACGCCCGCAAGATCTCGTCGTCGGCGATGTCGGTGGCGAAGGTCGTCTCGTGGGAAACCGACTTGGCCTCGCGATCGGGCACGACCGGCCGGTGGTCGATGCCGTGGGCCAGTTCCCAGTAATGGCGTCCCGACGAGCCGAAAAGCTCCTCCAGCGTGGCGACCGAAAGCTGGCGCAGCTGTCCGATCGTGCGAATCGCAAGCCTCTCAAAGACGCGACCCGTTACTTTGCCGACGCCCC
>CAIXSC010000731.1 GCA_903921945.1 uncultured Planctomycetaceae bacterium | reverse complement strand
TGAATACAACAACGTCGGCAACAGCGTGCAGATGGGCAAAGACCGCACCCACATGTAGTCGACGGCCGGATGTTGGCCGCTCGTTTTCTACCGTGTTCGCGCGTGTTCGACTGCGGTCAAACGTGTTCCAGCCTTAACGAAGCGGGCTGCGGACGTAGCCAGCGGCGATCGAGACGCGGGGCACTTCGATCGGCACCGGGGACACGTCGAACGGGATACCTTTCAGCGTTCGAGGCGAGAGGCCGACAACCGCTTGCCCCGGAATCGCTTTCTGTTCGGCGCCGTACTTTCGCATCAACTGCAAGATCTGCGGATTGATGTCGATCTGGCCGCTCTCCAGTTCTTCGCCCACGGATTCGAAGCTGCCGACGCAAACGATGCTCTCGTGCCGGTCATGAAACTCGTAGGCGTCAGCGCCTTCGGCGCGAAGCGCTCGCGCGAGATTGTTGGCCTTGATGGCGGCTTCTTCCAGCTTGCCGCGGATTTGGCCGCGTTCCAGTTTGGCGATTTCGTCCAGCTTGCTGGTCGAGACGCCCGTGAAGGTGGCGACTTTGACCGTGTACTTGCCGCGGTTGCGTAGCAAGCTGAATTCGGCTCCCTGATTCATTTCCAGCACGAGCGGATCGAGTCCGCTGGCGGCCTTGTTTTCGTCGGGCCGAATCGGATTGCGAGTGGCGAACGCTCCGCCCATCTGCCCCTTCTTCAGCTGTTCCTCGTCGTTGGCCAGCAGCTTGCTGAAGTACCGCCAGCCGGCGAAGCGTTGCGTGGAACGCTCGCGGGTGGTCAGGTCGAGCGCTTCCGGGTGCAGGAATTTGATCTTCTTCAGCGTCTTCTGCAGATCGGGATCTTCGAGGTCTTCGTAATTGCCGACGAACACGGCGATTTCATCGAAGGCGTTCGCCGAGGCATGCCGCATTTTTTTGGCTTCGCCGAAGCGATTCACTCCGAGCCCCTGGACGGGCTCGGTGTAGTCGAAATGTTTCCGATGGATGTAAGCGGGCAGACGGTGACGTTGCCGCAATTCCATGACCAGTTCATGGGCCTGTTCTTCCGCTCCTTCGCCCATGAAGGAGGCGGCGAACACCATCCACGGCCCGTTGTCCGCGGTAATTTCGTACGACTTCTTCGGGTCGACGTCGATTCGTTTGAACGGGATGAACGGGAGGCGTGGCGGCGCGGCCGGGAGGGCGGCGACATCGCCAAGCACCGCGACCCCGATCAGCAGTGCGAACCACCCCAATGAGCGAGTGTTGGGATACCCTTTCGCGTACGTCGCGTCGCTCGCGTACTTCGAATTCGCCATGGCCGCCAGACTCCTGAAGGATGCGGGAAAGCGGGCGGGACAGTAGCAAACGCGTGTTTCCGCCGCCAGACGAATCTGGAACTCCCGCGAACGAGCCCGGCCGGTGGTTGGAGACGCTCGCCAAAGTGCCGAAAACGCGTCCGTTGGTCATCGAAGAGTGGGGACGGCCGGGAACCGAGTCACCGGCGGCGAGTCACCGGCGGGTCACCGGCGGGTCACCGGCGGGTGGACGGCCGGGGACCGGGGGGGACGGGCTGGTAGGCGGCGGGGATTCGAGTCGCGGACGAGTAGCCCGGACGGCTTAGGGCTTGCCTTATCGCGCGAGGTCGGTAGATTTACAGCAGTGCGAACAGCGGCGAGGGGCGATCGTGTTCGGCCGCTGGACTTGGCATGGCGGGGTAGCTCAGTTGGTTAGAGCAGCGGCTTCATAAGCCGCGCGTCGGGGGTTCGAGTCCCCCCTCCGCTACTAAGCTATCTTCAACGATAGCAACAACCTCCGAGAAACTCGCGTTTTCCCGCACGTCTTCCACGCTGCGGGTTTTTCTTGCGCCTCGCTGCGTCGAACTCGGGACCGAAAACGGGATGCTGGCTCCCCGGTTTATTCCCACGTTCGAGCGTCTTCATTCCGTGAACGAACCACCGAGAACCGTTCGGTCCATCCAGGATTCATGTGGGTCCCGCCGAAGATT
>CAIXSC010000730.1 GCA_903921945.1 uncultured Planctomycetaceae bacterium | reverse complement strand
GCGGTTGAGCACATACGCGAACACTTGACTGCTGTCGGCGGTAAACCCCACACGGGAGATCAACGTCTCGGCCGGCGGATACTCGTCGAGCTTCGCCCAGACCGGCGGTCCGCCGGTAACCGGGACACATCCGAGCCGCACAAGTGGCAAAGCGTCGCCAGCCTTTGGATACGGAGTCAACTCCGTCGGTTGCCGGGGCGGCACCGGATCGATGACCGTGAAGTCGAGCACTGGACCGTCGTCAATCCGAAGGAAGGCGATCCGTTGCGAATCGGGGCTCCACCAGTAGGCCCGCCAATCCCTCCAGAACAGCTCTTCGTAATACACCCAGTCCGCCTTGCCGCAACGCACTCGGCCGCCGCCATCCGTCGTTAACTGTCGCTCGATACCGGTTGCCACTTCCACCACGTGGACATTCAGATCGCGAACGAACGCGATGAAGCGGCCGTCAGGACTGAAAGAGGCGAGTTCCTCGCGCTGGGGTGTCGCCGTCAGCCGGACCGACCGCGAACCATCCAGTCGCGCGTAGTACAGATCATTGGAAAACTCGAAAAGGAACGCCGCGTGGTCCGCGCTCATCCGCGAATCGAAATTGCGGACGATTCCCTCCGCCCGCGTCACACCGATTTCCGGGAGTTTCGCGAGCGACTGCATGAGCGGTTCGATGTTCTCGGGAAAGGGGGACCAGCGGCCTGTCGCCGCATGGATTCGCCACAAACGGCCATCGCGCCGTTGCAGGTAGTGGTCGTCGTCGAGCCACTGGCAGGAGGGAAACACTTCGCCGTTGAGATTCACCCCGGACCGTTGCCAGAGCTCGAACGTCACTCGCTGAGGCGGCGATCTACGCTCGGGAGGCGGCGGGCAGGCCGCCGTCAACAGCGGTGCGTAATCGGGCAAGCGCCACACCGGGAAATCGTCGCTCGGGGCCGCGTCGAGCAACCGCCAGGCAGCAAAGCCGCCCGCGGCTTCCGGTTCGAGAAGTTGAGCGAGCAGCGGGTCCAACGGTGTCCCGCCGCGCACGAGCAAGGCGCCTGCCTCGACACGTTTGCGTTCGCCGCGCCACGTCACCGCCAGTGCGCGAGGGCGACTCGCAGCGTCGATCGCCGAACCCTCCGCCGGCGACGCTCGGCGCGGAATCGCCACGTCGAGCTCGATGTCTTCGCGCAGCGTTTCCACCGCGAATCCATGACGCTGCAGGGTATCGCCCACCGCCATGGCGGTCGCCGGCAACAGATACGAGAACGGCGTTTCGGCCAATGATTTCTGTGCGATGACGCCGGTGTTTGGGGCACTGGTATTCGGTGTGGAAGCCGGGTTCGCAGCGGAGATTGGGAAGCCGCGGACGACGTAGGGGCCCCCGTTTGCGGTCGGTTCAACACGCAGCAGCGGCCGTATCATTGGCCGGACGACGGATGCAACTTCAGTCGCGTTGGCCGGAGTTCCCCCAGCGGCTCGAGGCTTGGTTTCGGGAACAGCCAACGCGGTGCGTACCGCCTGCTTGTTCGAGGCGGCGAATTCGACCAGCGTTTTGGCCATGGCCCGTGCCGCGTCGCCGCGTTGTCGCAGTCCGCCGACGGCCGGAACGGTGGCAATCGCTCCGTGTGCGGGACCGCATGCGAAGTACTCGGCCCCAAACCGCGGCTCCGACGTGGCGGTTGGATTCGTGTTCGTCGTCAACTCGGGTGTCGCGGTGGACAGACAACGAAATTCGAGCACCACATCGGGTTTCCAGGCGCGGGCGAGTTGCACGAGGGCGCGGCTTTCCGGCATGGCGAGCGCCGCGAACTCGCGTCGCCAGTCGATCGTGGCGGGGGCCGTCGCGTTGGCTTCAGCGCGCGCGACTCCAGTAGTGCGCGCGACTCCAGTAGTGGGTGCGACTCCAGTAGTGGGCGCGGTTCCGCTAGCCGGCGCGGTTCCGCCAGCGGGAGAGGGTACTGCACGGGCCAACGGGGTCGCGCGAGGGG
The DNA here is from genome assembly GCA_903921945.1 of uncultured Planctomycetaceae bacterium. Classification (GTDB taxonomy): domain Bacteria; phylum Planctomycetota; class Planctomycetia; order Pirellulales; family Pirellulaceae; genus CAIXSC01. The sequence continues at coordinate 539 of CAIXSC010000730.1, read as the reverse complement.
CGGGGGCGATGAGCACGACGACATCGCGCAGCAGGGGACGCGAGTCGGCATGGGCCAATTCCCGCGCGAGCAGCAGCAGTCCTTCGCGGCTTTCACCCGAGTCGCCAGCCAGATCGGCGACGACGAGCACGACGAGCCGGTCGTTCGCGCCGCCGGGCTTGGCCACTTTCGCGGAAGACGGCGTCGCGGGCGGGTCGGCGAGCACAATCAGGGGCGACGGCGGTGCGCCGGCCGCCGCGCCATAGGTTTCCGACCGCACGACGGGCGAGCTTTCCGCGAGCGACTTGGCGAACGCTTGCAGATCAGGAAACTCGGTCGTCGTCTCGGATGGCGCGGATGGCGTCGATGGCGCGGATGGCGTCGCGCCGATGCCAAGCGACGAACCGGCGATTCCGACGGCGATTGCCGCCGCCATCAAAACGGGCACCGCGAGTCGCGGGATGGTGCGCGGCGCGGCCGATCGTCTGAGGGCCGGCGTGTTGGTGGGTGCGGAAGTGGGTGCGGAAGTGGACCGACGACGGTTGAATAAGCGCACGGCG
>CAIXSC010000729.1 GCA_903921945.1 uncultured Planctomycetaceae bacterium | reverse complement strand
CTGTCGCGGTCGGACGTTGGCGATTGTGCGGCGCGAGTTTGTCCTGGAAGGATTCGAAGCACCGCAGGTCCGCAAGAAACGGACGACACCGCCAACTCCGAAGTTGCTGGATGGAGCCGCCGAGGCGAAACTGATCGGCCTGCGGTTGGGTAAGCCGCCAGCGGGTTATGGCCAGTGGACGCTACCGCTGCTCGCCGATCCGTGGGTGGAACCGGAGAGCGTGGAATCGATCAGCCCTGAAACGGTCCGACAGACGTCAAAAAACGACATGACCGAACGCACGATCGAATACTGGGTGATTCCTCTCGACGCGGACGGGTAGTTCGTCGCGCTCATGGAGGAGGTAAGGAGCACGCCAAACGCGTTGATGGGGAATACGAACGCGAGGGAACGGCGAGCATTTTCATGTTCGCCGTACCGCTCTCGGGTTTCCGGCAAGCGACCGCTCGACCACTCTGAAGCGTTCCCGCCCGAAAAAGCGTTGTGACCATCGACCGATGGGGCAATTTGATCGGTATGCCAGGGGCAGATCCCGGATGCTTAGGGCCGCAGAGAATTCGGCAAAGAGAGCATTTCGGAGAACCAATGGCGAAACGGAGCAACCGCGTTGGGAACCGGGATGGCCGGCCACAACGCGGGCTCCGTCGGTGGCGAGGCGGCTAAACCGCGTCTTTCAGGATCTTCTCGACCTCTTCGTCGACCGACGCGTCCAGCGCCGGCTCATTCACCCATTCGTCGATCGGATCGGCTTGCATCGCCTGTTGCGTTTCCACAACCCGCAGTTCCCGTTCGACGGTGTCGGCGATCGCCGTGGCGCGGGCCAGGTCAGCGTCGTCAAAGAGCGACGTGTCCGTGCGCGATTGCAAGACCTGGGTTTGCCGGCGCAGCTTCAGAGTCGCCACGCGCTGCGCCAACTCGACGCGCTTCGATTGCCAATCCGCGAGCCGCTCTTCGAGCTTTTCACTCGCGAGGCGGCGTTCTTCGAGCGCCCGTTCCAGCGTTTCACATTGCTGGACCGAGTGCTTGTACGAAGCCAGCTTGTCCGACATCGCCTTGCGGACCTTGTCGGTGGCGATCGTGCGGCCGTTCACTTTCAGCACGCAGACTTTGGACCGGCCGCCGCTGATCGTCACGCCGGTGACCATCACGCCATTCGCGGCTTCCCCCTCCGCCGCGTCGCTGTCGGCCAGCAGCGTGCGGAGCTTCTGGAGGTCGCCTTTGAGCTTCTGGCGGGAAGCAACCGCCTTTTCCCGAGCCTCCTCCGCGTCCTCCAGCTCAACCTTGGCCTGGGCCACCGTCCGTTGATGCTGGCCGAGCTGAGACGCCATTTTGGCCAACAGCAGTTCCAGACGATCGATCTCCAACTCGGGCTTCACCCCCTTGCCAAACACAGCGGCGCCCGCCCGCCGGGCGAGAACCACGGTGTATTCGCCCACTTCCGTGGCCGAGACACCAACCATGGAGAGGGCGACCAACACCGCCATCGCCATCGATACCAATCCTCCAACCATTCGCATGACAGGTTCCCCCTTGAACTGGATCGTCGGCCCAGCGAAGTTGCCTCGGCCGACACAAGGAGAACGCGGACGCCCTCGGAATATTTCTTACGATCCGCCAAGTTTTTTGGCGGTTTTCATTTTTTTGTGCCACTCAAAAAGCCATAACATCAAGCCGTGCCGGGGTATGGCAATTCTTAACGCGGCTTCGGATTCTAGTCCCAATGCCTTCCCGAACCGTGTGCGGACCCGGGCAGGCCGACTCCATGGCCGCGTCACGATCCCGAACTTCCCGCTCCCCAGACGCCCGCTCCCCAGACGCCCGCTCTCCAGATGCCCGCTCTCCAGATGCCCGCTCTCCAGATGCCCGCTCTCCAGATGCCCGCTCTCCAGATGCCCGCTCTCCAGATGCCCGCTCTCCAG